>JAGAAT010000126.1 GCA_017615095.1 bacterium | reverse complement strand
GGAACAAGTCGCCGCATAGCTTCCTTGCGGAGCCGTTTGCGCATAAAATACAGGTTTTTGATAAGGCATTTTTTCCTCCATTTTTTAATGAATAAACAGCCTGCTTTTACCAAAAAGCAAACAATTGCAAAACTATAGTATTCCCAGAACAGCCCTTCGTCAATTAAAAATATATTTTAGTATTTTTAAAATACCTTTGTTTTGCTTATTTTAACTTGTTCGCTGTGCGAAGAGAGGTGTAATCATGTTCGGAGACAGAGTAAAGCAGATGCGTGAGGCTCACAATTTCAGTCAAGTGCAGCTTGCAACTCGGCTTCACGTGTCAAAACAGGCAGTCTCCAACTGGGAAAACAACAACATTATGCCATCCATAGAAATGCTCATCAAACTTGCCGATCTCTTCGGCGTTTCAACCGATTTTCTGCTGGAGCGCGACAACCGCCGCTCGTTGGATACGACCGGCCTGACAGAGACCCAGTGCGCTCACCTGAATCTCATAATTCAGGATATTTTGCAGTAAATATTACTTTTTCCCGATCTCGCAGACTTTCCCAATGATTTCGATGATTTTGTCAAGCGTCATGTCGGCAATGATGTTTTCTTCCGCCGTTTTTCTCATGTTTTCAACTGCGGCAGCGGCTTATGACCCACTCGAATGCGGGGCGGATTTTTATTGTGATGCCGTTTTCCTCGATGTCACAGAATTCGTGGTCGGTAATAAGATACAGATCTGAACAGTTGAGTTTTCTTGCACCTTGCAAGAGTGCTGAAATTTCTCTCTTTCGTGTTTTTTCCGCCGAAATGTCGTAACTCACCTGATAAAAAGAAACAACTTTGTTCCTTTCGCAAACGACAAAATCTATTTCGCACGAACGGTCGCTGTAATAATAAACATCCTGCATCTGAGATTTGCTGCGTCTTAGAAGTTCAATAAAAACAATATTTTCGAGTCGCCAGCCTAAATTGTTGCCTCTTAACGCATTTTCTCTGCCGTTCATCATAGCTACATCTATACAGTAAAATTTTTCATTAGTGATTCTTTGCCTGCTTTTAGCCGAATATTTTTGTAGTCCGGCGAAAACATAGGCGTTTTTGCAGTATGCCACATAATTCTCGACAGTATGAAGCGATTTTACGGCAAAAAGATCCTGCAAATCGCAGTAATTCACCACAGTCGGCACAATATTCATCAAATGCCACGCTATTTTCGAGAGAGTTGACGTGTATTTTATTCTGTAACGCTGACAGATGTCGGTTTCGATGATATTTTTCATTAGAGTATCGATATAATTCTTAGGTACTCTGTTTTTTAAGACCTCAGGGAAACCGCCTGTTTTCAAATAGTTGTCGAAAGCCTCGCGCCTGAAAGCAATCTCTTTGGTGGTTTTGGAATCTTTGTCAATGTTGAATAAATCACAGTATTCCTGAAATGAAAAAGGAAAAAGTTCTATTTTGTTGTGTCTCCCCGTTAGATGTGTTGCGAGCTCACCGCTTAAAAGTTTTGCATTTGAACCGGTAATCAATATTTTCATTTCGCGTCTTAAAAGCCGGTTCACGAAAAGAAACCATTCAGAAATATTCTGGATTTCATCAATAAAAAGACATTCGAAATCACCGTAGATTTTATAAAGCACAGAAAGAACATCATTAAGTTCCGCTCCGCCCAAACCGTAAAGCCGCTCGTCATCAAAATTGACATAAGCAAAACTGAGCCCCGATTTTTTCAGGACATTACAGCAGAGCGTCGACTTTCCGCAGCGACGGACACCGATGACAACCTGCGCTAAAGGGCTGTTAAAATCGACCTGTTCTTCTTCGCGCCTTGATACAAAATTCTTTTTCATAAGGTGTTGGAAATCCTCTTTCTGGTCTCTCAAAACCTCTTCAAGTACCCTTATTTCCATGTTTTGCCTCATTCACAATGCACTATTCTACATGATTTACATATACCACAATGCATTATTTTGCAAATTTTTAATTATCCAGATGCATTATTTTACATCGAAACAGCGGTAAAACCTGTGATTTTGTGGGAAGCTGGCAGGTTGAAATGTTTTAGTTTACCACGGAGCGTTGACCAGACCGGCAAAACCCATGAAGGCAAGTGAAAGAAGACCGGCTGTGACAAGTGCGAGGGGTGCCCCCTTCATAGCTTTCGGGGTCTCGTAAAGCTCAAGACGTTCCCTGATCCCTGCGAAGATGATAAGTGCCAGGAAGAAGCCGATGGCTGTCGCGATCGTGAAGGTCACACTCTGGAGAAGTCCGTAATTCTTCTGGATAACAAGGATCGCGATGCCCAGAACTGCGCAGTTCGTGGTAATGAGCGGTAGGAATACTCCGAGCGCCTGATAAAGTGACTGGTTGACTTTTTTCAAAACGATTTCAACCATTTGAACAAGCGCAGCAATAACAAGGATATATGCGACTGTCTGCATGAACTCGATGTGCATCGGCACAAGAACAAAGGTGTAGAGCAGCCAGGTCACGGTCGTCGCAAGTGTCATAACGAAGAGCAGCGCGGCACTCATTCCGACGGAGGTCGATATTTTGTTCGAGACGCCGAGGAAGGGGCAGATACCCAAAAACTGCGCCAGAACGATGTTATTTACAAGAATAGCGCTGATAAAGACAAGTACATATTCCATTTTTACCCCCTATGCAGCAGCTTTTTTTCTGTTTTTGATGTGGTTGACAAGGGCGATCATCAAGCCGAGGGCAAGGAACGCTCCGGGAGGCATGACGAAGAGCAGGATCCCGTTGGCATCTTCGGGGATGACCTTGAAATTGAAGATGCTGCCTGAGCCGAGGATCTCCCTGATCGCGCCGAGGATCGTGAGCGACATCGTAAAGCCGAGACCGATACCGCAGCCGTCCGCGATCGACGGCAGAACACCGTTTTTGGAGGCAAATGCCTCTGCACGTCCGAGGATGATGCAGTTTACGACGATGAGCGGGATAAAGAGACCGAGAGTCGCGTAAAGATCGGGCAGATATGCCTGCATAACAAGGTCAACGACTGTTACGAAACTTGCGATGACAACGATAAACGCAGGTATCCTGACCTTATCAGGAATAACGTTTTTCAGCAGTGAAATAACGGCGTTGGAACAGATGAGGACTACCGTCGCGGCAAGCCCCATGCTCATTCCGTTGATCGCGCTGGTCGTCGTTCCGAGGGTCGGACACATTCCGAGCAGCAGAACAAATGTCGGGTTTTCCTTGATGAAACCCTTTGTAAATTCCTTCAAAACACTCATCTTTCCCTCCTACTGCGCAGAAGCCGATTTGTAAGCCCTGACCGCTTTGCTTACCGCATCGGAAAAGGCTCTGGATGAGATCGTGGCAGCCGTTATCGCATCGATATCGCCGCCGTCCTTTTTGACTTTGAGCTTGAAGCTGTCGGGATTTTTGCCGTTGATCTGATCCTTGAATTTAGGCGTATCCATGTTGCTGCCGAGCCCCGGAGTCTCCTTGATCGAGAGGATCGACGAATTGTGGATGTTGCCGTTCCCGTCGAATCCGACAAGAAGCAGGACATCACCGCCGAAACCCTTGTGGGAGACAGTTTCAACAGCCGTTCCGACGACCGCGCCGCCCTTTTTGGCACGGTAAAGCGCAAGCTTGTCGCCGTCGATCTCGACCTCGCGCCTCTCTTCAAGCTCGTCAAAATCGGGGACGACGCTCTTCACCGCGTTGTCGAATTTCTCCTTTTTCACCTTCTCAGCCTGATCGTTCGTAAGATAAAACGCCAGACCGATCGCGAAAGCGCTGACCAGAGAGATGACCGTCAGAACTATGAACATGTTCAAAAACGTGCTTTCGAGTTTTTTCTTATCCGACATAGTTCACCTCACTGCCGAACCTCTTCGGCTTGATGTATTTATCGATAAGCGGAACGAATGCGTTCATTATGAGGATCGAGAACATGCAGCCCTCGGGGTATGCGCCCCAGATCCTGATGCAGGTGCAGATGATGCCTGCGCCTACCGCGAAGAGGATCTGCCCCTTCACGCACATCGGGCTTGTGACCATGTCGGTCAGCATGAAGAAGCCGCCGAGCATAACGCCGCCGGAGAGGATGTGGTAGAGCGGATTGACGTATGCATCCGGATTCACCAGCCACAGGATCCCGGTGAAAACAAAGATCGTCGCAAGGAAAAAGAAAGGTATGTGCCAGGTGATGATCTTTTTGTAGATCAGGTAGATACCGCCCAGAATTATCGCGATAGCGCTTGTTTCGCCGAGCGATCCGCCGACATTTCCGAAAAATAGCTGCCAGAGCTCGGGAAGCTTGTCAACGGCTCCCGATTTGATCAGATTGAGCGGCGTCGCAGCCGTAACGGCGTCCCATGCCATAAAGCCGTTAGCGACAGGATCCGGCCACGATGTCATCGTGACAGGGAAGCTCATCAGCATGAAACCTCTGCCGACAAGTGCCGGGTTGAAGGGGTTCTTGCCGAGCCCGCCGAAGACCATCTTCGCAACGCCGATCGCAACGAGCGAACCGACAACGACCTGCCAGAGCGGGATCGAACTCGGAAGGTTGAAGGCAAGCAGAAGTCCTGTGACCGCCGCAGAGCCGTCAAACGCCGTGACTTTGCATTTCAAAAGGAATTTTTGGATCAAAAACTCTGTTCCGATGCACGAAACCAGAGCGACAACGATGACAGCAAGTGCGCGGATACCGAAGTTGTAGAGCGCGGAAATCAGCGCCGGAGCCAGCGCGATGCAGACCCCGTACATGATTTTGCTGGTCGTGAAGGTGCCCTTTTCGTGCGGAGAAAGTGAAACGGTATATTTGTTCATTTTCGACCTCTGAAGTTGTTCTTTGCCATCATTTTTTTGCCCTTTCGCGCCTGATCCGCATGACGTTCGCCTTTGCAAGACGGATCATGTCGAGAAGCGGCAGAGCGCTCGGGCAGGTGTAGCTGCAGCTTCCGCATTCGATGCAGTCGGCGGCGTTTATCTCCTCGAGCTCCGCCCAGCGGGACTTCTCGGAGAGCTTCTCGATCAGGTAGGGTTCAAGCCCCATCGGGCAGACAGAAACGCACTTTCCGCAGCGGATGCAGTTGCTCTGCGGCTTTCTGCTGGATTCGCTCTCATCCAGCAGCAGTACGCCGCTCGTCCCCTTGACGACGGGGATATCGGTCCTGACGACAGCCTTTCCCATCATCGGGCCGCCGGAGATGATCTTGCCGGTCCCCTCGGGGATCCCGCCGCACTGTTCTATCAGATATTCCACGCTGACGCCTGTCCTGACGAGGAAGTTCGAAGGTTTCTCAAGACGCTTGCCGGTCACCGTGACGACGCGCTCGAAGAGCGGTTTGTGTTTTTGTACCGCCTCATATATCGCCATTGCCGTTCCGACATTGTCAACGACACATCCGACATCCAGCGGGAGCTTGCCGGAGGGCACCTCGCGGTTGGCAATCGCCTTGATCAGCTGCTTTTCGGCACCCTGCGGATACTTCATCTGGAGCGGCTGGACTTCGATCCCGCTGAAGGTCGCTGCGACTTTAGTCATCTTTTCGATCGCATCGGGCTTGTTCGCCTCGATCCCGATGACCGCGCGTTCGCTCTTGAGTGCACGACGCATGATATCGACACCGACCATGATCTCCTCAGCGTGTTCTAGCATCAGCCGGTGGTCCGCGGTGAGGTAAGGTTCGCACTCGACACCGTTGATGATGAGAGTGTCGGCCTTTTTGCCGTTCGGGATCATATATTTGACGTGTGTCGGGAAGCACGCTCCGCCCATTCCGACGATGCCCGCCTCCTTGATCGCCGCGACGATCTCTTCAGGTGTAGCCTTGACCTCGCGAATTACCTCGCTGCGGGTGATGATACTCTCCTCCCACTCGTCACCCTCGACATCGATGGTAACGACATTCGACTGGAAGCCGGCGAGATCTGTGATCGTGTCGACCGAAAAGACGGTGCCGCTGACCGACGAATGGATGTTCGCCGAAATGAACGCCTCGCCCCTCCCGATCAGGGTACCGACCTTTACCCGGTCGCCCTTTTTGACTACCGGTACCGCCGGAGCGCCGATGTGTTGGGAAAGAGGAATCGTAACCCTCTTCGGCAGCTCGACAGCCACGATAGGATTACCCGCGCTGATCTTGTTCTCCGGCGGATGAATGCCGCCGATTTTAAATGTTTTTAAATTCAAGTTGTTTCCCTCCGCGCATAGTTTTTTGGATCGCGATATCCTAATTCAATTCAGGATTTCCCTTAATACATTTGATTTTTAATGCAATTTTTTCTCGTTATTTTGCTGTGAAGCTCCCCACAATTTCGCAAATCGAGAGGATCCCGAAAAAAACCGGAAAGAAACGGCCGAGAAGAGGTCCGTGATCCTCCCCTCTGATCAGGGCCGCCGCAGACATAGTCAGTGCCAGCAGCGGGAGAAAGGTCACCAGTGAGTCGGCAATGTGGAAGGAACAGCCGCCGGAAAAACGTAAGCGGAGAGCCGCAAGCAGAACGTCAAGCAGAAGCGCAGCTCCCGAAAGCGCAGAATAATATCCAGGTTTTTTCTTAACGGTTTTGAGAAGTTCCGGCAGGAACAGAAGGCAAAATGCGACGATCAGCGCCGAAAAATAGAGAAAGTAGAGAAAAATGTGGTTTTTGAAGCAGCTTGCGACATGCCAGACAGCCTTCGTGCCACGGGCAACGCCGAAATAGTGGACTCCGGCAAGGATCATCGCACCGAAAAAGCCGCAGATCAAATTCAAGAGCGTGCGCAGGACACTCCTCGACGCAAGGTAGCTCAAAACGATGAAAACCGCGCAGAGGAGCACCATTTCGTAAAAAAAATAACTGTCGCGCTGACTGAACCTGAAGAATGTCACCATGTCGAAGATATTTTCCAGGAAACCGCCCTGAAGATAGTTGAGCCTGAGCTTTTCGCCCTTCACGAAAGCATCGGCGAGAGGTGCGAATACGACCGGACTGAATAGCGCCAGCAGCGGGATCTTTTCTATCGGGATCCTGAGGATCGCCCTTGCGCAGAAGGCAAACCAGAAGAAGACGAAAAGGAACCAGCAGAGGTGGTGAAAAAAGACGTAATAATTGAAAAACGGTCTTTTCGCCATCAGCGCCGTTTCAATATAAATCCTTGAGAATATTACTAAAAGCAGGAAAAAAAAACAGAGGATGCCCCTTTTTTGCCAATCCCTCAGCATGGGAAGCTAACTGAATTCTTTGACGAAGGTATCGACTATTTCCGGATCGAACTGCGTCCCGCGGTTTTTCTTCAACTCGTCAAGGGCGTCCAGCCAATCCTTTTTGCGCTGATAGACACGGTTCGAAGTCATTGCCTCGAATGCGTCGGCGATATGCAGGATCCTTGATCCGAGAGGGATCTTCGACCCCTTGAGATGCTCGGGATAGCCGCTCCCGTCGAAATTTTCGTGGTGATAAAGCGCATAAAAGGCGATCTTGTCCAGACCGTCCACCATATTCAAGATGTCGTATGTCAGCTGCGGATGAGCGTGGATCTGCATCCACTCCTCCTCGGAGAGCTTCTCCTTTTTGAAGTAGACCGAGCGGTCAACGACGAGCTTTCCGATGTCGTGCAGGAACCCCGTCCAGCGGATAGTCATCAGTTCGGTATCTGGCAGCCCCATAAGCCCCGCGATCTGAACAGCGGTATCGGAAACATTCAGCGAATGGAGGCTCGACGGCGAAGTCAGATTGTCCGTAACGATAGAAATCATCCTGAAAAAGCGGTTCAGCGTATCGGGCGAAGCGAAATAGTAGGTGTCGTTCATCTCGCTCTTTATCTTTTTCATATTCCGTTCGATCTCGGCGCTGTCCTTCACCATATCGAGCAGAGAATCGCCCAGGACGAGCTCTCTGAACGCCTCGAAAACGGCAGGGTCGAACTCCTCGCCGACAGAAAAATGGAGGAACTGCAAGAGCTCGCTGAGATCATCGATGTGGTGCAGTTTCAGCGTTATATCGACAGAGTCGGCAAGCCGGATCATCCTCGCAGCAAGCGGGATCTCTTCGCCCTTGAGCCCCGACGGGAAACCGCTCCCGTCAAAAAACTCATGGTGCGCACCGACGATCTTGCTTATCTGCCTGAAGGTCGGGAAAGAACGCATGATCGTCTGGCTCCTGTAGGGATGCGCGAAGATCAGGAAGTCGTTTTTCTGGCCGTAGACATCCGGCACCTGAGTCAGCTTTTCGACGACGTGACCGCCGACCATGACCCCGCCGATGTCATGCAGCAGCGAGGCGAAAAAGAGTTCACGCCGGCCGGGATCGCTAAGCCCCATCCGCTTTCCGATCATGTAGGTCATTATGCAGACCTTCCAGCTGTGGTAGAGGTCGCCGCCAGCCCTGCCCTTTTCGCAAGCCTTGATGAACTCGGAGATAAAATCCGCTGCAAAACTCGGCGAAAGCTCGATATCGTGTATCGGCAGGTGGGTAAGTCTGGACTTCATAAAAACCTCCTCGCCGGCTTCGGCGAAATCCGACCTCGGAAGAGAAACTGCACAGATTAGAAACTTTGCTTAACTATTGAAGCTCTTCGAGAGCGGTAATCGATTTGATGAAAAATTCGTTCGACGGCATAAGCGTTTTGGTGAGGAGCTCGAAAATCTCTTTAGCCTTAGCCTTGTTGGATTCTCTCATTCCGTAAGCCTCCCAGTACATTGACTGAGCCATCGTATCGATCGATTTCATTCCGTCGAGACCGTTTTTGTTGTTTCTGTCGATCCTGAGAGCCTCGGCGAACGCGCTTCTGGCAGCAAGAAGATCTCTGTCCTGAAGTTTCTTGTTTCCGCTCTTCGCGAATGCGTCAGCCTTCAAAGTTGCAAGCTTTGCAGATGTCTTGACATCAACGACCTCTCTGGCTCTTGTGACCTTGTACTCCTCTTTGAATCTGACACGGATCTGCTCCATCTCCTTTTCATCGATGCCCTTTACAGCCTCTTCGTACTTCTGGTCAGCCTCTTTTTTCTTAGCCGCAGCCTCTTTTTTGTCATCTGCGCTGAGCTTCTTCAGGCTCTTCTGAAATTCAGCCTTCTCCTCGTTTCTCTGCTGAGTCTCCTCTTTCCATTTAGCCTCTTTTTCAGCCCACTTTTCCTGTTCTTCCTTGAGGATAGCCTTTCTCTCTTCGTTTCTTCTGTCCTTTTCAGCGTTCAGGCGGAGGACCTCCTCTTCCCAGCTGCCTTTCTGAGCCTTCTGAGCGTCCTTGTCCGCGACCTGTTTAGCTGCGTATTTGTTCTCTATCTCTTCCTTTTTAGCCTTGTACTCGTTTTCTGTCTTCTCGTACTTTTCGTTCCAGGTCTTTTCATACTTCTGGTTGCTCTCCTGGAATTTGACCTTGAGGTCTTCGCTCCTGTCGGCCCACTTTGCGTTCGTCAAAGCGATCTGAGCGTCAAGTTTTTCGTTCTCTTTGACCAGACGTTCCTTCTGGGCTTTGTCGGCTCTCTGCTTGTTCTCAAGATCCTTCTGTCTCTTTTCGGCGTCCGAATTCCATGAAGCGGAAAGTTTCGATCTGTCCTTCTCTCTAGCCTCGAGCTTGCGGTCCCTCTCCTTCTGAGCCGCAGCGATCTGGCTGTCGATATTCTTTTTGAAAGCCGCCTTTCTCTTCTGGAACTCCTTGAACTCAAGCTGAGCCTTCTTCTTCTCGGCATCCTGAGCCTTCTGGAACTTCGTGTTGTCCTTGTTGAGCTCGTCGCTCTTCTTTGCAAGCTTCATGTCGATGACCATGCTCTTGTTTTCGCATTCCTGCTCGACCTTTGCAAGCTGCTTTGCGATGTATGCATCCTTTCCGCTCTCGTGCTTCGAGATCTTCTTCTCGACAGCGGCAAGCTGCTTTTTGAGAGCCGGAGTTTCGCCCTCGGCGATCTTTGCCTCGACATCAGCCTTCTCTTTGTTCATGCCCTCGAGCTCGCCTGCGAATGACTTCTCGGCATCAGTCTGAGCAGCAGTTCTCTTAGTGTTGCATTCTGCCTCGACGGCAGCTCTCTCCTTCTCGATCTCCTCCTGATACTTCGACATAGCCTCTGCGTTTTTGAACATGTACTCTTCCGTAGCGGCGTCGTATTTCTTCATGTCCTCCTGTTTCGCAGATTCCTGAGCATCGAAATCCTGAAGCTTTTTGTTGAGCTCATCAAATTTGGCCTGGTATTCCTTTTCGACCTCGACCTTGTATTTTCTGTCCTCATCCTCGTTCTGCATCTTGACTTCTTCGTTTCCGCTCATCTGCTTCTTTTCGTTCTCGTCGAACTGTTCCTGTTCGCTCGAAAGCTTCTTGTCGATCTCGGAGATCTTCTCCTCGTTAGCCTTTTTCTTAGCTTCGAGAGCCGCTACAGCAGCCTCTGTCTTCTTATTTCCGGCTTCGAGTTCGTCATTCTGTTTTTTGTAAATAGCCTCTTTATCCTCTTTCATCTTTTTAAGGATATCGCCGTACTTCTTGTCAGTCGCGTCGAGCTCCTTCTGCATATCCTTTTCATAGATGTTTACGTTGGAGACCTTGACGACTCCCTTCTCCCTCTGCTCATAAAGCGTGAGTTTGTTTTCGAGCTCGACGATCTTCTGCTCAAGCTCGGTGTCGTCCTTTTCCCACTGATACTTCATCTCCTTGATCTTCTTTGCAAGCTCTGCGTACTCGGTATCTCTCTGCTTCTTCGCGGCAGCGTTGTCCTCGTCGAACTTTTTGAGCTTGGTCTCTCTTGCGCGGATCCTTTCGTTGAGCCACTTGTCGGCTTCGGTAGATGCCGCAAGCTTCTCCTTTCTGAGCTTTTCGCGCTGCTTGTCGAACTTTGAGTGGATGAGTCTGATAGACTTCTCATCCTTTGCAGTAGGATCTGCATAGATGACTCTCTCGACAGTATCCTTCTTGTATACACGGTACTTCGAGTTTGCACCGAGCTCGCGGACCTTCTCGTCAAGCTTTTCAGCCTTTGCGATGAGCTGGATCGCCTCGTCGTAGTTGGCCGTCTTTACAGCTGCGTTCCCGCGGTCCATGAACTTCGAGATATCTTTGATATCGTTGAGGAGTTCCTTAGCAGTTACATCATCTGATGCGACATCGGCAAGACTCTTCTCAGCCGCTTTGAGATCGCCGTCAGCATAGGCTTCAAGAGCCGCAACTATAGCCGCAGTGACATTCTTGGAGACCTTCTTTTCGGGTTTCTTTACGGGTTTCGGAGCCTCCTCCTCTTCCTCTTCGGGCTCTTCGGCACCGAGATGGGGCTTGATCATCTTGTTCCAAGCCTTTACCAGACCCTCGGCGATATCGTCTGAGGAATCTCCGCCGTCAAACTTTATGTTTTTCTTCTCGAGACCGCTGAGAGAGCCGTCGAAAAGATATGTATCAACAATCGTTTTGCCCGTTTTTTTGACGATTTTCATCTTTGTGAAGATGTAGAAATCGGCCTTTTTCTTGGACTTTTCAGCCAATTTCTTCTGGCAGTTGAGGTCTCCTGCGCATTTTGAAGCCTCGCGGACCCCTTTTTTGTTGAGGATATCGGCCGCACTGACGGCGTCAACACCGTTAAAATCGCCGAAAACATCCTCGATCGACTCGTCGATATCCTTTGCTGCACGGGCATCGCTCTCCTTCTCTGCGGTAAGCGGGAAGACAGCGACCTCCTCAGCGAATGCGGCGAGTGTCATGAGCAAAATCATTAGTGCCAATGAGATTTTGAAATTTTTCAAAGTTGCCTCCAAAAATTACCAGTTCAATCAAAACTCGCCCATATATAGGAAAAACGCATACTAAGTCAATTTTTATTGACATGGAAACAAACTTCTCTATACTCGCGCACCGTGTCGGAGTCTACGCTCCGGCAACACTATTTTAGGAGGGTTTTTGAATGGTAGAAAACAAAAGCAGATTTGCTGAGCATGATGAAAAGTATGCTGATTTTGCTGCAATGTTGGATGAGTTCCCGACAATGGCGATTTCTCAGGACGAGATTCGCAAAGGTACCGTCAACGCAGTCAGAAAGGATTTCGTTCTCGTCGAGGCAGGCGGGAAAAGCGACGGAATCATCCACGCAAGTGAGTTCACTCCCGAAGAACTCGCAAATCTCAAGCCGGGCGACAAGATCGATGTAGTCGTTGTCGGCTGGACAGATGACAAAGGCAACATCGCCCTTTCGAAAGAGAAGGCTGCTGCGATCAAAATTTGGGAAGTTGTTGAAAGAGCTTATGAAACAGGCGAGCTCGTTCACGGCACGATCGTTGCGAAGGTCAACGGAGGTCTTGCTGTCGATATCGGCGTAAAGGC
Source organism: bacterium (assembly GCA_017615095.1). Taxonomy (GTDB): domain Bacteria; phylum UBP6; class UBA1177; order UBA1177; family UBA1177; genus UBA1177. The sequence continues at coordinate 3,436 of JAGAAT010000126.1, read as the reverse complement.
ATTCCTTCCGAATTCGCAGGTTGCGCTCAGACCCATCAAAAATGTTGACGATCTCATCGGCAAGGATTTTGATTTCAAGGTCATCAAATTCGACAAGAAGAAAGGCAACATCGTTATTTCCAGACGCGATCTCCTCGAGAAAGAGAGAGAAGTTCTGAAAAATACGACCCTCGAGAAGCTCCAGGAAGGCGCTATCGTTAAGGGTCTCATCAAAAACATCACCTATTACGGCGTATTTGTTGACCTCGGCGGTATCGACGGTCTCCTTCACATCACCGATATGTCCTGGGGCAGAGTCAACCATCCGTCAGAGCTCTTCAAGATCGGCGATGAGGTCGATGTAAAAGTCCTTAAATATGATAAGGATTCCGAGAGAGTAAGCCTCGGCGTAAAACAGATCACCGAAGATCCGTGGATCCACGCTGCCGAGAAATATGCAGCTGGCAAAACGGTCAAGGGCGTAGTTGTATCTCTTGAAGATTACGGCGCTTTCGTTGAGCTCGAGAAGGGTGTTGAAGGTCTTATCCACATCTCCGAGATGTCCTGGACCAGAAGAGTAAAACATCCGGGCAAGATGGTTGCTATCGGTGACGAAGTCGAGGTCAAGATCCTTGAGATCGACGTTGAAAACAGAAGGATATCGCTCGGCATGAAGCAGATCGAACCGAATCCGTGGGAACTCCTTCAGGATAAGTATCCGGTCGGCACAGTCGTTAAGGGTACGATCCGCAATATCACCAATTTCGGTCTTTTTGTAGGCGTTGAAGAGGGTATCGACGGTCTCGTCAGAACCTCCGACATCACATGGGACAGAAAGCTGAAACACCCGTCGGAGTACTACAAGAAGGGTGACGAGATCAAAGCTATCGTTCTCAACATCGACTCCGACAAGCAGAGATTCTCGCTCGGCATCAAACAGCTTACCGAGGATCCGTGGAAGATGTTCAAGGATCAGCACAATGCTGGCGACAAGATCGAGGTCGAAGTTGCCAGAGTTGCAGAGTTCGGTATTTTCGTAAAGGTTTTCGACATCATCGAAGGTCTTGTACACAAATCTGAGCTTGAAGAGGGCAAAGAGTACAAACCGGGCGACAAACTCGAAGTTACGATCAAATCGATCTCCGATGCTGACAGAAAGGTATCTCTGAGCATCAAGGGCAACACCGAAGATCCTGAGAATCCTGAAGCTCCCGAAGCAGATGAAGACGCACCTGTTCTCGAGAAGGTTCCGGAGAAACTCGGCTCACTCGGCGATGCATTCAAGGCTGCTGAAAACGATAAGTAATTTCGGCTGAAACAGCTTTTCAAGGGGCACTTAGGTGCCCCATTTTTTTTAGGTGTTTGATGAACTGCTTTAGTGAACGGGAACCGCTGAAAATCGCCTTTTACACCTTTGGCTGCAAGGTGAACCTCTTTGAAACTGACCAGCTGAAGAGTACTCTGCATGATGTAGAGATCGTCTCCTGCGACGATGATGCAGACATCTTCATCATCAACGGATGCACCGTTACGGCAACAGCCGAAGCCCAGGTCCGCAACATGATACGGCGCTTCGAAAAGCGCGGCAGAGTCATCGTTACGGGCTGTTTCGTCAGAAAAAAGGGGTGCGAAAAAATCGGGAACGCCGAATATATCCCGACGATCGCTGATGTTGCGCGTCTTCTGAATGCAGAGGAACTCAAATACGATGCGTTTTTCACGAGGAGCCGCCCCTTCATCAAGATCCAGAGCGGCTGCGACCAGTTTTGCTCCTACTGCGTGATCCCCTATGTCAGGGGTCCTCTGAACAGCGTTCCGCTTGCCGAAATCGAAGAACTTCTTCAAAAAATAGCAGATCAGGGTTTTCACGAAGTGGTCCTGACGGGGATCCACATCGGAAAGTACGGCAGAGATCTGACTGACGGGACAACTTTGGCAGATGTCATCGAGGCTTCGCACAGAATCGTCGGAAGAGTCCGCCTCGGCTCGCTGGAATCGCCTGAAATCGACGATAGGATCTTCAGACAGGCGGCGGACGGCATGATCCTTCCGCACTGGCACATCCCGCTCCAAAGCGGTTCAGACGCAGTCCTGAAGGCGATGAACCGCCCCTACAAATGCGCCGACTTTGCAAGAAGCATCGAAAAATTGGTTAGCATTTACAAAGAGTTGCCTGCTTTCGGCACAGATATCATTGCCGGTTTTCCGACAGAGACCGAACACGATTTCGCGGAAACCCTGCGCTTTATAGATTCACTTCCATTCGCCTACGGTCACGTCTTTCCATTCTCGCCACGCGAAGGGACTCCGGCTGCCATTCTCGAAAAAAAATCGGGCGTTCCGTATGCCGAAAAGAGGGAGCGGGCAAGACTTCTGCGGGAGCTTTTCGCCCAAAAGGAGGCACAATTCAAAAAATCGCTCGACGGCAGGACCGACGAGGCGGTCATCGAAGAAAGGACAGCGGATTCTATCTGCCGTGCAACGACTTCGACCTACCAGGATATCGAGATCCGCGGAGAGTTCGAAAAGAGGTCTCTCCTCCGCGTGAAGCTGTCCTGCAAAGAGGGGAAACTAGTCGGCGAGCCGGTCTAAATTTTCATTTGACACCCCGTTTTTTTTGCGTACCATCACCATGCTTGATCTGAGACACCGGATTTTCCGCTGTCGAAGATTTATTTTTTGCTCAACTGATCCGGAGGGGCTCTGATGGAGAAGAGAATCGGTTCCGTTCTGATTATTATCCGCGACAAATGCCATGTAACTGAGTTAAATGCCATCCTGTCGTCCCACTGCGACATCATCTGCGGGCGTATGGGGCTCAAAGCCGGGCCTCAATCCGTCAGCATAATTTCACTCATAATCTGCGGAACAACAGACAGAATCGGTTCCCTCACCGGAAAAATCGGAAAAGTCAAGGGGCTTGAAGTCAAATCAGTTCTGAGCAAGTACACTGAAACAGAAGGAGGCAACGAAAATGATGAAGTCACTGAACACTGAAAAGATTTTTATCGACAGAGAAAAACTCTACGGTCTTATCGACCAGAAAGTCACCGACAGCCAGGTCGATGAAGTGCTCAACCGCGCAATGCAGCTCAAAGGGCTCGACCTCAAGGATGCTGCGATACTGCTCAACATCAGGGACGAAAAACAGCGTAACAAGGTTTTTGAGGCTGCGGGCAAAGCAAAAGAGATAATTTACGGCAAAAGAATAGTCCTCTTTGCGCCGCTCTATCTTGGCAACGTCTGCACCAATAACTGCGTTTACTGCTCGTTCAGAAAGGACAACACCGCACTCAAACGCGCAGTTCTCACAGACGAACAGATCCAGGACGAGACGAGACTGCTCCTCAAAATGGGACACAAAAGACTTCTCGTCATCGGCGGCGAAGCAAGAGCTACGGACGTTGAATACTACGCTCACTCGATCAGGAAAGTTTACGAGACAAACTGGAACGGC
>JAGAAT010000125.1 GCA_017615095.1 bacterium | reverse complement strand
CTCGGTTTGCTTTTCACATTTATTGCGATTTTAGCAGTGACAGTCATCGGTATAATCATATATTCCGGTGGCGAAACTACGACATTCCAGGGATTTGCTGAATCAAATGAAACAATAATAAATTCAGAGACTTCGGTCAGTATCAAAAAGATACTGGTCATGGAGGGCGACTCCGTTTACAAAGGTCAGAAGCTTGCCGAACTCGAAAGTCAGGAGCTTACTCTCAGGATCGCAGACATCAGGAGCCAGCTGCTCCAGATCGAGACGAAACGCGGGATGAGCGAAAAGGAGATAAAGTCGAAGATCCTCCAGAACAAGGCGGCTGAACGTGCTGTCATAAGCGAACTGAAGGCACAGATCCAGACTCTCGAAAATCAGCTCAAAATCAACAAGGAGCTTTCGGGCGGGCTGAAGAGCGTGAAGATCAAAAAGTCCGATTCGGTCAAAAATCCGATAGAGATCCAGATCGAATCGCTTGAATCAGCAATCGTAGACCGAAGGAAGGAGTTTGCCGAAATAAACCGTATGTACAGTAAGATGCTCGAAAGCGGAGAAACACCGGAAGAGGCGCAGGAGGAAAAACTGAAAGCCGAACTCGAATCGCTCGAGAAACAGAACGCGAACATGGCGGTCTACGCGCCATTTGAAGGTATAGTCGGCAGTGTTTTCATCAAAAACGGCAACGGCGAGAAGGTTTTCTTCAAGGGCGGCGAAAAGCTTGCTGCATACAGCCCCATCCTTTCGATAATCAACAAGGAGCCGTCGTTCGTAAAAGGCTATATCCCCGAATCTCAGTTTTCGGTGATAAAGATCGGTGATGAAGTCACGATATCGACCTCCCACTCTCCTCAGCAGATCTCGGGAGTCGTAACGGGCCTCGGCGGCAGGATAATCCCGCTTCCGGTGCGTCTTCTCAAGAATCAGAACATCGCGCTTTGGGGAAGGGAGATCGTGGTGAAGATCCCCGAAAACAACGGATTCATTCTCGGTGAAAAGGTCTCGATAACCTGCGGACAGAATGTCTGGGATACCCTGGCGAAGGTGTTTTCGATCACGCATCCGAGGCTTTCCGCAGAGGAGCGGGATAAAAAAAAACTGAATAAATCACAAACAACGGCACAAAACGAGATGTTTCAGGAAACGCCCCGGCAGGTCACGCCGATACAATGGGACGGCACTGTGAAGATCGAGGCGTCTGGAGCGGTTTTTGTTCCTGGAACCGGAAAATTTTTAGTCGTTTCCGATGAGACCGAAAAAAAGAGACCTCTTCTTTTCGAGGTCGGGAAAGACGGGAGTGCTAAAAAAATAGATATAAAAAACCTGAACAAAATAAATGATTTGGAGTCTATAGCCAGAGAGGGTGAGAATACTTACCTGATCATGTCGTCGCTCAGTTATTCCAAAAAAGGGAAGCTCAAGCCCGAGAGAAGGATCCTCGCAAGGATCTCATTTTCAAACGGAGCCGCCAGGCTTGAGAAATCGGTCGATTTTTATGAAATCCTTCAAAATTTTGCAGAAAAATCAGATTCCGGTGCGGCAGAATTTCTGAAAAAGGGTATCGCTGAAAAAACGATCGACATCGAAGGCATCTCCGTTCTTGATAATTCGCTTTTCGTAGCTTTCAAAAATCCGCTTTTCAACGGGAAGGGAGCTGTTTTTGAAATAAGAGGCTACGAAACGATCTTTGCCGATAAGAAAATTGATGAAAATCAGCTCAGTACGCTTCTTGTCGATCTCCCCGCTGCAAGAAAAATTTCGGATATCTACCTGATTTCGAAGAATAATTTTTACTTCACGGCATCGTGTGACAGCGAAAAGTGCGGCGGATTATACAAGTTTGAAAACGGAAAGACCGGGCTAATAAAGGATTTTCCCGAACTGAAACCGGAAGGTATCGCAGTCGATAACAGCGGAGATTTCTTCATATTTTTCGACCACGGCCAGAATGAGAACTCGAAATTTCTTAATTTGGGCGGAATATGAAGCGTATCCCTGCGGTTTTTATCATTTTTTTTCTTCCGCTCCTCCTTTTCGGCAGGGAACTTACTATCGGAGAGTATATCGGATCGGCTGAGGATGACCCTCGTCTGAAATCGAAAAAGGCGATCTCCGATTCCCTTGAAAGTTCCGGCGATACGCCGTGGATCAAGGGGCTCGAGTTCCGGAGCGAGACGGGAAATTTCGACATCCTGGAGCAGAAATATGCCCTGAGACTCTATTTCAAAGGGTTCGGCGAGACAAGATCTTCACGCGAGTTTATCAGAAATTCAGGCAATTTGTATAAACTCGAATATACCTCTGCCCGTTCCGATGTTCTGTTCGAGAGATACAGCGCTATTGTCACTTATATCATGCATAAAAAGGAGCTTAAAGTCATTGATTCGATGAGGGAACTCCTTGACGACAAGCTCTCCGTCACGGAAAAGATCGGCGAGATCACGGCTGAAACCACAGAGATCGACAAAATGGATATCGAGGACAGGATCACGGAGATCGAAATGCGCAGGATCGAGGTGGAATCTGCGCTTGAGTCGATAGAAGCTGTCATCAGAAACGACTCCGGAGCGGACAGGACTCCGGTTTTTGAGAGAGAAAAGATCGTGTCCGTAGAAGATATCGAAAAATTCGCCGAAACACTTACCGAAATCAACGGAGCAACGAAGGCAGAAAGCGAATATCAGGCGCTCAGGGCGATAATCGCGCAGAACGAGATCGCACTTGAAAAGGCGAAGGAACGCGACTGGCTGAAATACATCGCGCTCGAATACGACACCGGTGACCGCAAGGACAGACCTTCCCGCGGGTTTTCGATAGGTTTTGCGATCTCTATCCCGGGATTCAAAAACAACCAGACCTCCCTTGTGAAAAAACAGATAAAATTATTGGATCAGAATTCCGATTTCGAGTCGCAGAGCCGCATCAAGGAGACGGCTGTGCGTACGACTCTTCTTACGCTGAAACGCGAGATCCGGGAAGGGCGGGAAGCGAGCCTGACCTATTACGGAGCCGACGATGAGCTGATTGCCGGACCGGACGGGTATGCCTATGCCGAATACAGCTATCCGAAGGGCGGATACAAGAAGGCAATGTATTACAACGCGGACGGAAGCCTGTTCTTTACCAAAAAAGGCATCTGCG
>JAGAAT010000124.1 GCA_017615095.1 bacterium | reverse complement strand
GCCTTGACTCCGAGAGTCTTTCCGGCGACAGCCCTCAGGAGCCTGACATCATCGACAGTAGCCTTCCCGTTTACGCCGGTAGAAGTTTTGAGCATCTTCGCACCCGCAAAAAAGGCAAGAAGCGCCGCATCCACCTTTTCGGGAGCTGTGAGAGCAGAGGTCTCGAGAATGACCTTCAAATAACACTTCATTCCCGCCAGAGCCCTGATCGAATCATAGGTTTCGCGCAGTTTACCGCTCTTCAGAAGACCGATCCCGATGACCAGATCCAGCTCGTCGGCACCGTCAGCGACAGCCTTTTCGGCTTCGGCGATCCTGGCTTCTACAGTCGAAGCCCCGAGCGGGAAGTCAATCACCGTCGCGATTTTGAAGCCTGCACCGCTTTTCTTTCTGAAGTCAGCCGCACTCTTCACCCAGACCGGATTGACGCAGACAGCGGCAAAACCGTAAATCTTCGCCTCTTCGCAGATCTTGAGGACATCGCCCTCTGTCGCATTGAACGAAAGTATCGTGTGATCGATAGCCTTGGCCGCCGATTCCCTTGCAATTTCACCATCTGCCGAAAACTCAAAAGCCAGATTGTGCCTGAGTTCCTCCATTTTCGCACTTGAAAAGCCGAGGAGCGGTTCAAGCTCGGCAGCCCGCTTTAAAATAAGCTCTTTCATCTCCATTTTCCTCCCGAAACAAAAAAAAAGGGAGCCGAAGCCCCCTTTTGAAAAGCTACCAAACCGTTGGTCTAGTAACGAGATACATAGTAAGGTGCCAAACCAAGATTATCAACTGCGAAAGAGTTCATCTGGTCAAGAGTCGTCTCCATGATGACCAGTCTGGTGTAGCCCTCTTTACCCTCTGACATATCATCAAGCTCGCTCTGCTTGAGGATTCCAGCACTCTGAACGAGTCTGAACGACGGAGCAAGTCTCGAATATTTGTCAGCAAGATACTTTCTGAAGCCTTCAACATCAGTGAAACGCTGTTTGCCTTCAAGTGAAGTGTCACCGGCAGCAGCAGCTCCAGCCTTCGAGTAAACGACCTTAGCAAGGCAGTCTGTGAAGTCTGTCTCACCGGCTCTGATCTTTTCTCCGCGGCAAGTCTTCCAAGCGGTAAGACCTGCACCGTCCTGTGAGTCAAGAGCTGAGGTCGGAAGAACTGCTCTGTAGTAGTTGTTTCCGTCCTTGTTGAGGAACTGAGCTTCGTTTACATCCGGCTCCGGATAGTTGGTGATATCGTATTCCGGGATCTTGTAGGAGATAAATCTCTCGTATACCGAAGTATCAGCAGACATATTCGCTACGTTGCCCATTGCCCAGTACATCGGCCACATCTTGTCGAAGTAAGTCCAGCCTGCGTGGATCGGGAGCCACTTTTCGCCGACCTGCGAGCAGAGGTTCTTCTTGAAGTTGTAAACCGAACCCTCCTGAACAAGCTCGTTACCGTCGTCATCGACAGCTGCGAACTCAGGGAATGCACCCCAGTTGGTGAGGATGTTTACAGGAACATCGACCTTTGCGACCTTCTTGGTATCAGAGTTTACGCAGTACGGAGAGAACGAGAAGAGCGCCTCTTCGTCCATGACATCGGAAAGCATCGTGAACTTAACGTTCTCGAGACCGTCGAACATCTGGTCTGCGCTGTTTGCACGGCTCTCTCTTCTGTACTTTGCATCGAACCAGCCGCTGTTTGCGATAGCGTAAATAGCGACCATCTTCTCTTCAGCATAAGCTCTTCTGAGGACCTTGTCGTAGTAGATCTGCTCGTTGTCCTGAATGTCGTAACGATCCTTCTGGAAACGGCCAAGGAGAGGAGTGATGTGGATAACGCCGGGAGCGATATCCTCGTATCCCTCGATGTAGTTTTCCATTGACTGATAGTAACCGCCCTGGATGCCTTCCATCTTATCATTGATATCAGGATCGTTGGAGCCGCTGATCTGCATGTATGCGCCGACAGCCGGTCTGTAAAGAACATCGTAGTAGAAGTAGTTAACACCTTCCATACCTGCGATTACGTGGTCAGCCGGTCCCATCGGGGTGTTGGTTCTGAAGTTACCGTTATCGTCGATCCAGTACTCTTCGCCTCTGAATGCTCTCTGAAGCTCTTCGCACATATAGTTGTTGACCTTCTTCTCTGTTCCGGGCTCCTCGGAAGTCGGGATCGGAATAGTAGCTGCGCAGTTTCCGGGCTCATAGAGACCAAGGATGTATGGACCCCACTTGCCGTATGCATAGAAGTTGTAATCCAGCAGGAAGTGGATGTATTTATACTTCGAGAAGAGCGTGTCATAGATCATCTTCATGGATGTTCTGCCACGGAACTCTCTGAACTTCGGGTTACCTCTTCTGAAGAATCTCAGGAAGTAGTAAGCGTCATCCATATCAGCCAGACCTCTGATGATATCGGAAGCCATGTAGCCGCCGTCGAAGGTGTTAGCCTTAGGATCGTCGGAAGCCTTCTCATCTGTAACGAAAACATACTCATAGTGGCTGCCGTCGTTGACAAGATATGTAACGTCGGACATGCACTGAGCAAGCTCCTTCTCACAATCGAAATCGTAAGCGTACTCGTACTCACCGGTCTCTTCGTTGTAGGTCTTCTTGAGACCCTCGTTCAAAATGTCAAGCGATACCTTTACGTTCGGAGCAAGTGCTTCTACCTTCTTGCCGTCGTTGTCGTAGTAAACATAAAGTTTCGTCGGAACCTTGACCTTAATGAGCTCACCGTTCTTGTCGAGGTAACGCTCGTTGGTTCTGATGTAATCCGGATATCTCGGATCTCTTATCGGGTTGACCCAGCCGTAGTCATCGCCTGCTTCGCCCTGATGAATAAGAGTTCCGTAAGGACCGTCACCGGCAACAGCGACCTTTTCAAAAGATCTGCCGTATACGAACTTGAGAGCTGCAAGGTCATACTTGCCGAGACCGAGCGAGTGGATGTAAAGCTCTCTCTGGTAATCCATTACGGATGTATAAGTGTGATATGTAAGCGGAGCATTCTGGATCTCGTTGTCGCCGCTGGACATGAAAGCCTTTTTATATCTGTAAGCCTTTCTGCCGAATGTTGCAGCCTGGAAATCAGCTTTCGCGGACTCTTCCCTGTAAAGCTTCTCGAGACCGTCCATCATCTCAGGATAATTCTCAGGAGCATAGTAGGAATCGCCATAGTTTCTGATATCCGTTGAACCTGCGAAGTTGTGTCTGAGACCGAGCGTGTGGCCCATTTCGTGCTCAGCTACGCCCTTGTACTGAAGTTTTTCAAGTTCGTCATAGATAGCATACATAAGCTTCTTAGCGTATGCATCTTTGACATTTTCATCGACTTTGCTCCAATCCTGATCCTCATCCAATCCCATTTCATTGCGGATAATTCTCTGCTTATCCTTTATGAACTGAAGGATCGAACCGTCCATGAATGATTCGTCGAAGTCGAAGTCAAGAGATTTAGCCTTGAGGTATTTGATCATCTGAGCTTCCATAGCTGCAGGACCTACGAACCAGGGCTGCATGATCTCTCTCTGCTCATCCGAGTAAGCCGGGTTGTCAGCCGGGTTCATCCACGGGAAGAGGTTCTTCTTGATTGAATACGGAACCATCTTTGATTCCCACTTGGAGTTGCCGATCAATGACGTAAAGTCGAATCTGTCGTACTTGCGGGTCTTCATCTGATACTCCTCGTTGAATCTTGCGATCCTCTCTTCGGGAGTTTCCTGAGGACGTGAAGCCCTGATCATTCTCATAAGGTTCGTCTTTTTGTTGTAAAGAGAGATTTCATCCTTCTTGTTGGATGTCGTTGCGTTGTTGTCCCAAATTACCGAAGGAGTATTCTGATAATCCGGGTTGATGAGATCTTTCCAATCCCAAGCAGCGGGATCGTCCTGATCGATGATCATCTTTGCAAGCTCGATACCTCTCGTGTTGCACCATGCAAGAACTGAACCGGCGATGTTGGAACCGCCGCCGAGAGACATACCGGTCTCCGGGTTTACGTTCCACTGCGAAACACCGAGGATACCGTACTCTGTGGGTTTCTCGACCCAGTTGATGAGTGCTGCATAGGGGTTACCGTTGTCATATTTGTGACGAAGGACAGGAAGTCCGCCTTCGACCTGGCAGGTTCTCTCTACGCTGAGAACACATGCAGCCTTAGCCTCGACATAACCTTCGGGGCACTCTTCATTTTCAGCATAAATCTGGCAGTCCCAGCGGTCGCCTCTCCACTCTGCACCGTACTCACCGATACCGGCTTCCATGTAGAGCTGAGACATTTTGTCGTCGTTGGTTTTGCAGGATGAGAAGTAGGAAACCTTCTCAGGATCATACTGATCAGCCTCTTCCGGAAGGACGCAGATCTTTACAGCGTTGCTGGTGTCCTCGGAGGAGAAATTGTAGTAGTTTCCGAAACCGTAGAGAGACTTTCCGTCTCTTGCGGGAACATAAGATTCAACCGGGTTTTCAACAAGAACGACTATATCGTTTACGCGTGCAGCGAGATCCTCTGCGGAAACATCGCCGGTCTCGTCAACGAATGAACCGTCCCAATTCTGGATCCAAGCCTGCTTGTCAGGAACGAAGCATTTTTCTCTCCAGGTTGCAGAGTTCGGGTTTGCAGGATCGTTAAGGTCCTTTACATACCAGTCTGTATCTCTGACGATAGCGGTGCCGCCGTCAGCTGTTTTGATCTCTTTGAAGAAATCGTTCTTGTAGTTTTCATAATACCACTTTTCGAACATACGGGTATCGCTGCCCGGGTTCATAGCCGCGAATCTTGCGCCGAGCATTGCATAGTTGTAATCCTTTGCGATAGCGCAGTTTGCGGGAATCATGCGGAGAGGAGTCTTCGGTGATGAAACGAAAACGATCTTCTGCTGGTATTTGATCTTCTTGAGACACTCGTTGTAGTTCTCGGGAGACTCAGAGCAGGTGAAGTTCCAGTTCTTGTTGGAATCAGCCCAAGCCATATTCCAGTAGTTTGCAAGTGTGTGGAAGTTGTCCTCTCTGTAGCCGTGATAGTTGTCATAACCTTTGAACTTGTTGGTGAAGAAGCCGTATTCACGGAACATCTCATCCGGATATTCAAGCGGTCTGAAACCGTTGTCCTTGGCACCCTTCGTCCATGTGAACTTTTTGGTTGCAAGGTCATAGTCTCTCTTACCGACAACGTCTCTGTTGACCTTAGAGAATACAAAACGGTAAGTTACAGCAGCGGGCTCGTTGCCGATGAACTCATCGATATCGTCCCAGTTGTAAATCGTACTCCAGTCGCCGATCGGCTCGAAGTATTCCGTTGAGGTGAACTGGAACCATTCGACCTCTTTGTTGAAACGCTCCTGATCGTTTGTGAGCGCAGTGTAGTCACGATACTTTTTGGGCTGGATATACGTTCCGTCGTGTGCATAGAATTCGAAATCGGTTGCGGTCGTAAGCGCACCTTTGAAGAACGGAGCACCCCATTCGATCGTAAGATTGAGGTACTGAAGCTCGCGGTTGGTGACTCCGCTGATGGAGTTCGTAGCGAGCGAGAAGTAACGTCTCTCGTTCCAGGGTCTGTCCGTGTTGGTAACGAGAACAGGAAGAGCCTCACCAGTTGTCGGGTTCTCCGAAGGAACGATGTCGTAGTGCATCGCGATCGGATAAGCGACTACCGGGGTCTCGTTGACGTCGATGATCTCGTTGGCATCGATCGATGTGAGCTTATCCCAGATGCTGTAGCCGATAAGCCAGTTTTCAGTGATTTTCCATTTTACGATCTTGCCGTTGTTTGATTCGCCGATGAAAGCGTAATCAGCCGTGTAAGGAAGATCGATGATGGTCTGACGTACAAAGAACTCGCCTTCGAACAACCTTTTGTCGAGAGCAAGCTCGTCGGTCTTGTCAACTGCGCTCCGCTCTGTCGTGCAGGATACTGCGACCAGCACTGCAAGAACTGCGAAGAGAAGTGACGAAAGTCTTTTTTTCCACATAGTAAAACACCTCCCTAGTTTTTAAAAGCTGTATGTGTAACCAACGTTTGCAAATATTGTGGTATATTTTGCCTTGAACGGGTAGTTCGTCGAGCCGTTCTTAACTTCCGGATCGCCGGGAAGCTCCGTGTAACCGGAGTAATTTCCGTTGTCGAATTCAGGAGCGTTCGTCCTTACGCCGAGAGCGAAGTTCCAGCCTTTGATCGAGTAGGATGCCGTCGCTCCGAACGAGAAGAGATAGTACCACTCGGAATCATCGATCGTGCCGTGCTTCGACCAGTCGTCGTAATAGTAGTTGCTCGTGCTGAGTTTGAAATCAGATCCGATGCTGTAGCCGCCGCTGAGTTTGAAACCGAAGCCTTTGTATCCGATCCCTACCCCGAGAACAAGCCCGATGTCATGGTTCTGAAGATAGCCCAAAGGCTCGTTGCCGTACGGATCCCACGCACAGTCGTAATCAGCAAATGTCTTTGCATAGCTGAATCCGAACGAGAGACCGAGCATTACGTCCTTCGGAAGCTTGAAGTTCTTGGAAAGACCGAAATCGACGCCGAGGATGGTCCTTACGTTATAGACGTCCCAGAGTTCCTTCGAAGTGAAGGGAAGTGAAACGCCGATGCCGAGAGAAGCCATCACGCCGGAGTTTTTTCCAAGTTCGAAACCTTTTGAAAGACCGATGTTGAGCGGAGTTCCGTCAAATTTGGAATAGCTCAGACTGTCTGTAGAAAAACCACCGTTTTCCGATGAATAAGCGACATCCATTCCATATCTGTGGGATGCTCTGAGACCTACATCCGCCGAAAGAGAAAGCTCCCACGGAAGCGAATAGGATACAAAAACGTTCAGCGAGTAGCCGAAGCTCTTGCGCTCCTTTGCGAAACCGTGCGAAAAACCGTTGTTGATACCGATAGCGAACTTAGGCGCCGCCTCTTCGGGTTTGCCGCCCTCAGCGCCTTCAGCTGCGGGAGCCGCTTCAGCCGTGACAGACTGATCTGCCGGTGCCTCTTCTGCCGCCTGAGCTTCTGCCGCAAGATCTCCTTCTGCCGGAGCTTCTTCAGCTGCGGGTGCTTCGGGAGCCGCTTCAGCCGGGGCTTCCTCGGCAGCAGGTTCTGCCGGTGCCTCTTCAGCGGGAGCCTCAGCTGCCGGTTCCGCCGGAGCCTCTTCAGCCTGTGCCGGTTCAGCAGGAGCAGGATCAGCTGCGGGAGCCGGTTCAGCTGCCGGAGCCGTTTCCTGAGCCGGAGCATCTGCCGCTTCAGGCTGTGCTTCCTGCGCTACGAGTGCAAAAGCGCCCATCGTCAGCAGCACAAGAAGGTAAATTTTGAAAACTTTCAATGCCTCCTCCTATTATCCAAAAAACTCAAAATCCAAAAAATGCTAAAGCATTAAAGTGTCGAATTGTAGCACAAAAAAGCGCCTAATCAATAAAAAAGCTCCTGTCCGGCGAATATAAAAAAAGCAAAATGAAATCAGGTCGTTGAAATTTGAAGAACGATTTCCTATTCGAAAATTTCGACATCGGAAGCAAGGATGCTGTTCAAAAAGATCTGCCCCTTAACCTCGTCAGGACCGAAAAAAAGCCGCCCCGTCACTGCGGCGAGCGTGACCTTTTTGAAGAGCGTTTCGCGGTCGAACTTGAAGGGAGCCTCGCCCTCGTTTCGGTAGATATAGACCAGATCCGCAAGTGTCGGAGGATTGCAGAAGACACACCCCTCGACTACTATTCTCGGATTGGCAAGCCAGAATTCACTGACCTCGCCGTTCTCGGGGATCGACTCAAAAGGCATGACTGCACCGACGATCACTACTCTGGAGCCGTTCAGCGCACCGACGACCTCAGGAGGAAGGTGCTCCTTGATCCTGAAGTAGGTGTAGATTTTGCGCAGACCCTTGAATTCAAGCGGGGTAGCCGGCTTCTCTGAATCTACGTTGTTGACGTTGTAGGCAGTGTGGTGCTTCTCGTTCTCTGTGAGCTTGTCGCCGGATCTGACGACTGCGCCCCTGCCATGCTCGGAAAAGCTGTCGGCAACCGATTCGTTGATCTTTTCAAGAGTCTCTTCACTCTTGCTTTTCGGCTTTTTCTGATCGCCTTCGCCGCCGTTTTTGGCCGCGTCCGCCCCGGGATTCTGTTCGATTTTTTCTTTTTTTTAAGTGACTTGAGCTTTAACAGGTGCCTTTTCTGCCGCTGCCGGAGCAGTTGCCGGTTCAACTGCCGGATCCGACCCTGATACCGGTCGGTCAGCCTCTCTGCTGCACGCCGTAAAACTCAAAAATGTCACTATAAATATTATAGGTATAAGCCGTTTAACCATTCTGCCTCCAACAATTTCACAACCGACTGTACGCAATTTCGTTGAAAAAGGGACTGCTGTCAAGCTAAAAATCAATCTCTCGAAATCTCCTCTGTCAGATTCATTCTATAGATTTTGACAAGCGCTGCGAAGGAGATCAGAAGCGCAGTGACAGCCGTTACGACGATCCCGTTGAGTTCTACCGCCGTGAAGTAGAAGGGCTCCAGGCTGATCCCGAGCGCAACGTCGATACGGGGTTTCAGGAGAGCCAGAACAGCATGACCGGCCGCCGAACCGGCAATAATGCCGCAGAGTGCGGTGAAGAGCGACTCGCAGACTATCATCATCGCTATCGGGAACCTGCCTATACCGATAGTCCGCATCAGTGCCATCTCCTTTTTCCGCTCGTTGACAGCCATCAGGATCGTGACAAAGACCATCAGCATGACCAGAACGAGTGTCCCGTAGCTGAAAAATCCGGCCGCTGTCTCGGCTTTGTTCATGTACTGGACGAGCTGGCGGACGGTTTTTGCGACGTTCGCCGCGTTGGTCCTGCCGTTTTCTGAATATTCGCGCTCAAGTGCGGCAGTCGCTGCCGGATTGACGGTTTTGACCAGGACCGCCGTGATTTTTCCTTCGTGCTCGTGCTCACCTTCGTGTTCATGCCCACCTTCGTGCTCGTGTTCGCCTTCGTGGTCGTGGTGATGGTGTGCGTGGTGGATAGCCCATGCGGAACGCAGATCGACGAAAATCGAAAAGTCCTCGACACTGTTCGTCGGGTTCAGGATCCCGCAGACGCTGTAAGCGAAACTGCTGTGTTCATGGGCATCTTCGTCGCCGACATGCCCGTGGCTCCCGAAAAATCCGTCACCGACTTCGAGTTCGTGCCTCGCCGCGATTTTCGAGCCGATAACGGCGCAGTGAAGACCGCCCTCGCCGAAGATGTCGTCTGCCTTCGAGTTTTGCGCAAGTGATGAAAATCCCTTTGATATTTCATTGATATACGCTGAATTGACACCTGTGATCGGAACACCCTGATAGCTGTCCGAACGGATCACCGGAAATGCCGAGCGGACACGCTTGTCGGCGGAAAGCTCCTCGTAAATCCCGTAGTCCAGAGTCCCGTCCGGCTTGTCAACATTGAAAACCGATGACATCACTAGCGAGGTGTCGCTCGAACCGACCGGACCGACAACGAGCGGGAAGGTTAGCGAACGGTTGACCGTCGCGGCAGCGATCCCGAAGGAGATGTTTCCGATCGCGCAGAGCATCATAAACGAGACAGATATGGAAAAAACCGATATTAAAAACGCGCTCTTACGATGTTTTATACTGTGAACGGAAGCCTTTAAGATGTAGCGGAGCCTCATGATATCACCCCCGTTTCAAGGTTGAACGTCATGTCGGTCCGGAAGAGATCGAATGCCGTGTCGTGCGACGAAAAGATAAGGATCGCGCCCTGCCTGCTCAGCTCGAGCAGGACTTCGCGGACAAGCCCTGACGAGTGTCCGTCGAGGCTGGCTGTCGGCTCGTCGGCAAGGATCAGCCTCTGTCCGGCAAAAAGCACTCTGGCTATCGCAACGCGCTGGCGCTGACCGACCGAAAGATGATAGGGAAGTTTGTCGGCAAATTCTGCCATCTCCACCCGGTCGAGAGCCTGCATGGCACGTTTGCGGTAGTCGCCGCTCAGCTTGCCGGCGAAGGCAAGCGGTGCATAGACGTTTTCGACCACCGAATAGGGAGAAAGCAGGTTGAAGGTCTGGAAAATGTAGCCGACGTTTTCGGCGCGGAAACGGTCCTTGCCGCTCTCACTGAGGCGGGTGATGTCGGTCCCGTTGAAAAGGACGGAGCCCGAATCAGGCGGCATCAGAGCAGAAACGATGTTCATGAAGGTCGTTTTTCCGCTTCCGCTGGCACCCGCCAGACGCAGGACGCAGCCCGACTCAAGCGTGAGCGAGACATCCTTCAGAATGTCGATCCTGCCCGCAGTTTCGGACGGGAACGACTTCGATATGTTTTTAAGTTCGAGTCTGGCTGTCTGTTCCATCTCGGAATTTTTATCTCTGGTTTTTCAAAAATCTGTCAATGTTCTTTGCTGCCGTCTTGCCGTTCGACATTGCCATGATGACGGTCGACGAGGAGCTTATCGAATCGCCGCCGGCAAAGATCTTCGGTATGTTGGTCTGCATCGTGTCGGGGTTAACGACGACACCGCCGTACTTGTCGAGCTCGAGCCCGAGGCAGTTGGAGGTGAGCGTCGGATTCGGGCTAGTCCCGGTCGCGAAAATTATGACGTCGTTGGTGATCAGGAAGGTCTCGTCGGTGTCGAAGATCTTGTTCCTGCCGCCCTGCGGGTCCTTCTCGATGCGCATCCGGCGGAAGACCGTACCGCCGATCCTGCCGTTTTCGTCCTCCAGGATCTCGACGGGTGAGATGAGGAACTTGAACTCGATCCCCTCCTCCTTCGCGTGACGGACCTCCTCTATCTTGGCAGGCATATCGCTCTCGAGCCTGCGGTATGCGACGATGACACGCTCGCTGCCCAGTCTGAGAGCCGTTCTCGCTGCGTCCATCGCAACATTTCCGCCGCCGACTACGATCGTGGTCCTGCCGACCGTGACAGGTGTCCGCGCATCCTTTTCCCAAGCCCGCATGAGGTTGACCCGGGTCAGGTATTCGTTAGCCGAGTATGCGCCGGGAAGGTCCTCGCCTTTGATCCCCGGGAAGGTCGGGACGCCCGCGCCGGTGCCGATGAAGAGTGCATCGTAGTCGCGCAGGATCTCCTCGACCGGGATCGTTTTGCCGATGATCGTGTTCATTTTGAACTCGACGCCCATCTTTTTCAGCGAGTCGATCTCCTTCTTCAATATGGTTTTCGGAAGCCTGAATTCGGGGATGCCGTACGCCAGAACGCCGCCGGGTTCGTGCAGAGCCTCGAAAATCGTCACGCTGTGACCGAACTTGACGAGGTCGCTCGCGCAGGTCAGTCCGCCCGGTCCGCTGCCGGCGACTGCGATCTTCTTTCCGGTTTTCGGCGGGATCTCTACGCCAGGGAGCTCATCGGAGAAGTTATCGGCGAGGAAGCGCTCGATGTTGCCTATCGAGATCGGGTGTGAGGTTATCCTGCCGATCGTGCACTCGTTCTGGCACTGGCTCTCCTGGGGGCAGACCCTGCCGCAGATCGACGGCAGATAGTTGCTCTCGCGGATAACGCCGATCGCCTCGATGAAGTTGCGCGACATCGTCAGATTGAGGAACTTCGGGATGTTGATGTTTATCGGACAGCCCCTGACGCAGGGCAGCGTGTTGCAGTTGAGACAGCGGCTTGCCTCGGCGACAGCCATCTCCTCGGTGTATCCGAGCGGGACTTCGTCAAAGCACTTCGCCCTCTCCTTCGGGTCACGCGTCGGCATTATCTGTGCCGGGATCGCGATTTTTTCCTTTGAATTCATTCTTCTCTCCTATTTTTCCCGTTTCAGAGCCTTTAACAAGAAATAGCACAAAACCGCAATCAGCGAGTAGAGGAACCAGTTTCCGAACATCCGGTAGATCGTCTTCCTGTCGTAGAGAGGCACCTTCCGGTTGATCGTCGCCGCCTTGAAAAACTCTGTCGAATCCTCGACCTCGCCGTTCGGGAGGACGACCTCGCTGATGCCTACATTCGCCGCCCGTACGATCGTTCTGCCGCTCTCGACTGCGCGGAAGCGGTAAAAACTGCCGTGCTGGAAGGTCTCGCTCGATGCGCCGAACCACGCGTCGTTGGAGATATTGACCAGTAATTCAGCACCGTTGCGCACAAACTCAACGACGTTTTCGGCTGATGTTCCGTCGTAGCAGATAAGTATCGACGCCTTGAAACCTCCGAAGTCGTAGACCGTGTGCTCTTTGCCGCGTCCGAAGTCACCGACCATCTCGGGGATGAGTGTCCGGAAGCCGATCGAGCGCAGGAATTCGCTCCACGGAAGGTACTCGCCGAAGGGTGCGAGCTTGATTTTGCGGTATATTTTCTTGATCTCGCCGTCCTGGATAAAACCTGCGGCGTTGTAGTATTCCGACTGGAAATCGTTGTTCACCATATCCATCCCGACGATGTGGTTGCGGAAGTTTTTCGCGTCTGGAAAGTACTTGTCCATGATGTACTGGAAATCGGTGAAGCCCACCGGGATCCTGAACGGCATCGCCGCCTCGTGCCAGACGACAAGCTCGGAATCGTCGTCGAATGTGTTGAGCTGCGCCGTCAGCGAACCGATTATGTTGAAGACGCTCACCTCGCGCCGGTTGATGTCGAACTGGTTGATCGCCGGCTGCATGATGGCGACCTTGACCTCTTTCACAGGCTCTTCAGCCTTGAAAGTATGGAGCCGGACAGCCGAATAGATGCACAAAACCGCCAGAACGATCGTCAGAACGACCCCCTCGCGGACCGAATTTTCCTTTTTTATCAGCTCGTAGACGTAGGTCGAGAGCCAGACTATCATAAACGAAATCAGGTAGACGGAGCCTATCGATGCCCACTGGAGCGTTACCGGATTGTTGTACTGCGAGTGCCCGAGGACCGACCAGAAAAAGTCGACCGGGAAGAGCCCGCGGACCGATTCGTTGACAGTCCAGGCGACCGCCACAAGCCACGGATAGACCCTGCCGCGCCTTGAGAGGAACCGGCAGATCAGGTAGAAGACGACCCAGAATGTGCTGAGCGCCGAGTACATCAGAAGAAGGATCAGGAGAGTCGGCACAGTATCGATCTCGCCGTAGGTGTTCAGGGCGAAGTAGCACCAGTAAAATACCAGAGCGTTCGCCGGGAGCGTTATCGCGTAGATCGCCGCGATCCTGCGTTTCAGCGTAGCCCCTGCATGTTCGGTGACGTAGAAAAACAGCGGGATAACGAGGAGGATCAGGAACCTCCCGAGCAGCCTGTGCAGAAGCATCGGTTCGGTGCCGCCGGGCATGATGATCGGAAAGCTGAAGGCATAGCTCAGGACAAAGGCAAGTCCTGCCGCGGCAAGCTTCAGGCTACTCCTCACCGCGTCCCCTCCAGTCCGGGCAGAGGGCGGTCATCAGCTCGTTTTCAGCCCGACGCATCGTTTCGCGCTCACCCTTTGCGTGATGATCGAACCCCAGCAGGTGCAGCATCCCGTGAACGATCATGAAGAGCATCTCCGTCTCAACGCTGTTGCCGTAACGGGCAGCATGGTCAGCCACGACATCACTGCAAATATAGAGGTCTCCGAGCACGAACGGCGTGAACTCGGCACCCTCGCCCTCGCGGAGCGCGAACGATATGACATCGGTCGCACGGTCTATGCCGCGGTAGTCACGGTTGATTTCGCGGATCCGCTCCTTGTCGACGAAAACGATCGAAACCTCGTAGGGATCGGCCGGTTTCAGATTTTTGTATTTAAGTGCCGCAGAAACCGCCTGCCTCGCGCTTTTTTTAAGCTCACGCGGCTCGAAACCGCACTCCGAAAAAAATGCAACTTTCACGTTAAACCTCTGATATCACTATTTATATTGCACGCGCTGGTGATAGAAGCTCTGGAGAGTCGAGACGATGCTCTGACGCGCCTTCTCTATGTCGCTCATCGTCATCGGGCACTCCGAGAACTGATTCTCGGCATTTTTACCGTTCAGAATCATCTCCACCATCTTTTCGATCTTCTCTGCGTTCCTCTCAGCATCCGGGATGCTCCTTACCGCAGCCTCACAGCTGTCGGCAAACATCAGGAGCGCCGTCTCCTTCGACCTCGGCTTGGGTCCTTTGTACCTGAAATCGATCTGGTTGACATCTATCCCGTCCTTTTTCGCCTTGAAGTAGAAGTAGGTCGTAGTCGTGCCGTGGTGCTCCGTGACAGCGCTTTCGATCTCCTCGCCGAGATGCTCGCGGCGCGCCATCTCAAGCCCGGTATCGCGATGCTGCATGATGATCTTTGCCGAGAGGGAGTAGCTCTTGCCGTCGTGCGGGTTTGTACCGTGCTGGTTTTCGGTGAAGTACTTCGGATCCTTCAGCTTGCCGATGTCATGGAAATACGCCATGACCTTGCACTGAAGCGGGTTTATGCCGAGCACGCGGGCAGCGATCTCAACGATGTTGGCAACGTTCAGACTGTGCTGATAGGTACCGTTTGCCTCGACCGCGAGCCTCTTCAGAAGCGGATTGTTCATCGTCGAATAGTTTATGTACTTCATGTTCGTGACATACTCGAGCGCGAACTCGTAAAACATGACCACCGGGACCATGAAGAGCGACGAAAAGGCTGCGTTCCCGACCGAACAGAGGATCGACGCCTGGAGGTTGGAACGCTCGATGGAGCTGTCCATCCAGACGATGATCATCGCCAGGAAGACCATGAACGGGATGCTCCAGATGAAACGCTTGAGAATGTCGGTATAGCTCTCGACATGCCTCATTATGAGGATGAAAAAGAGCGACGAAACCGTGTAGTAGACCGGGAAATAGTAGTTGTTTCTGAAGAGCGGCAGCAGGAGGGCGCTGAGCACGATCAAAAAGAAGCAGGAGGTCTCGACATTCGTCAGGATCCTGACCGTCGCCACAACGAACGGTATCGGGATGAGGAAGTAGAGTATCCTCGTATCCGTCGCGTACTTCCACTGGATGAAGGGCTCGAAGAAGGGTATGACCTGTTTGAAAAGCAGCATTGCCAGGACCAGCTGGAGCGACATCAGCAGGATATCCTTGTTGCGGAACTTGAAGCGGCTGACCGACCTCTGGAAAACGAGGAACGTGAGAGCAACGACAGCCCAGATGTAAAAGAGGTTCTGGATCCAGAGCTCAACCCTCGAGACGGTCGGCGTCTGCTCCCTGATGGCGCGGAAGATCTCGATATCCTCTCTGGTCAGCTGTGAACCGGAAGCTTTGATCAGCTCGCCGTTCCGTATGGTCTTTTCGACATCCGGCACCGAATTCTGTGCGTTTATCTTTTCGTTTTCAGTCGTTTCGCTGTCGAAAATTATGTTGTCCCTGATAGCGATCATAGCCAGTTTTGCAACAAGTTCGACGCCCTGCGGCGTAAATTCGCTTCCGATCTCCGTCTTTTTCATTATGTGGATGATCTCGGGCAGCAGAGATGACGCCGAAATGACCTTCGAGCGGGAGGATTTCATTATAAAATCCTTCTTGACCGAGATGTCCTGAGGCTCGTAACCCTCCGGGAGCCCCTCGCGGTAGACAAAGTAGTTGTTGTCGTTGATGTAGCTCGCGATCGACTCGATGGCGCTGTCTATCGACGGCGGGAAGAGGTTTTCCGAAAGCAGCTTGAAGGTCGTGTCATCGACCCAGCTGTTCAGGATCGTTTGAAATTCTTCACGTCTCGCAGCGAATGCGGCAGGCAGTCCGGCTTTCAGCCCCGAGTAGAGTGAGCTCTTTCCGAGACTCATTATGTAGTCGGCGACAAGCCCGCGGTATTCCGGCTCTATCGGAGCATCCGTCGAGATCATCGCCTGGATGATGCTCTCCCTCGCGGTAGCCCTCATCAGCTTGAAAGCCTTCGGCACCTGAGTCTGATCGCTGTCCTGCGCTGCGATGAAGGTGTATCTGTTGAGTACGCCCTTCTGCGCCTTGAGCCTGTTTTCCAGCGTCTTTTCGCGCTGAAGGATCGTGTAGTCGCGGTCAGCGTGGATCGGGTGGTCCAGAGGCATTCCGATATAGCGGTCATCCGTCGGATAGGTGTTTTCGACCGAGCTCGGGATCGTCAGATAGGCAACGATCAGGGAACAGATGAAGAAAATGGCGAAACTCGACTGTTTGGCATCCCTCTTCCGGAGCCATTCGACCCAGACATCGTACCACTTGTAGAGATACTTCCTGTTCACCTCGCCCTGAAACCTTTTGAACCTTTCGTCCAAGTCGCGGAAACCGCGTTTTATATTTTCAACAAATCTCATCACTTAGCCTCTTATTCGTTTTCAGAAGCCGTCTCAAGCAGCTGTCCCTGGAAGACACTCGAGTTCTTTATGAAAAACACTGTCCTGAGGTTTTTCGCAAAGCGCTGGAGCTGTTCCGCATACTCGACCTCTTCGCCCTCCAGCGGGGTCTTCAGACCGAGGAAGACGACATCGGCATCCGCGCTCGTCCGGTCAAGGATATCGGGGAAAGCCTCGCCCGGCTTCTTGACTATGACCTCCGGCTCGACAACGATCCTGGAGTCGACCGAAAGCTTGTTGAGAGCCTGACGCGCCGACTCGGTATCTTCGTCACGCTGGACGACGCTTATCAGCCGGATGACCGAATTTTTCCACGGATACGAACATTTCAGCAGGTATGCAAGAAGGAGCATCAGGTCTCCGTTGCGCTGCAAACCGCCCCACCAGACGTGGATGACGTGCCTGCTTCCGTCACGCGGCTGCTCGAAATCCGGATCGACCCTTCCGATCATCGCCGAAAGCCTGAGCGCTGCAAATTTCCGGAGCAGGATAAGGAATTTCGAAAGATACTCCTGCTCGTCCGGCCAGCACATCATCACGAGATTCGAGCGCAGCCCCGCCATGCCGTTAGCCTGCACAGCCGTCAGGAGAGCACTCTCGAACTGGTGGTTTTCAACGATATAACTCTCAGGAAATACTACCAGATTTGCTTCGTTGTAAAACTTTTCGATCGCCGCGATGTTCGCCTCGCGGTCAAACTTCATCGACTCGTTCAGATCCTCAAAAATCAGCTCCGAAACCGTGACTATGCCGGAGTTCTGACCGAAATAGGATGCGAAACGGGTCAGATTGAGCTGTTTTTTGTGGTCATTGACGATCAGCTGGATGTACGGCCGCCAGTTCCGGGGCGTCATCTTGAGCGAACGGAGGTTCGAAAGCGAAGTCTTGACCAGAAATTCGTAGACTCCGCGCCTCGCGTCGCCGGAGGTCGCCTGGACTGTCCTGCGCTGGAGTATGAGATAAAACACAAGCTCCAGAAAGATGCAGATCACGCAGTATTTCTTGTCGATAAGGAACATTACGATCACGCAGCAGACGGCTCCGACCATGCTGAGAAGCCACGGTATCTGGAACGAGGGGCGCCACGACGTCTCGTGGATGATGTTTTCCAGCGCCGACGTCACGTTGACGATTGCGTAGATCGTCAGGAAGAACATCGAGGCGATAGTTGCAACTGTGTTGAGATCGCCAAGTAAAATCGCCGCAAAGGCGACAGAAAGCGAAACTCCGAACGCAGCGTACATCCCCTTTCTGCTGTTGACGAACTCGATCAGCCCCTGACTCCGAACGTGGTCGTTGACCATCGCGGCGAGCGTTCTCGGAGCACCGAGCATCGAGCCGACCGCACTCGAAAAGATCGCGCCGACAAGCCCGGGGATGATGACCCACTTCCCGAGCGGAGAGATCGTCGACCAGATCATCCTGTCGTTGAGAAGCATCTCCTGGCTGCCGCCCGAACCCATGACGAGAAGCACCGGCAGGGAGAGATAGATCGCGAATCCGGTCAGGACAGCGCTGATCGACCCCCGCGGGATGGAATGTTTCGGATCCTCGAGGTCGCCCGAGAGCCCGAGCCCCGCCATGATCCCCGTGACTGCCGGGAAGAAGATCGCCAGAGCCTGGAAGAACCCCGGTCTGCCCTCTGGCTCAGGGAATGTCATCGGCATCGTCGCTCCGGAGCTTCCGAAGTAGTTGATCCCTGCACCTATCGCAAGGAAAAGTATCGAAACCGCCACCATGACCATGACCGGTATCTGCGTTTTCATCGCGAAACCCGCCCCCACGATCGAAACCGCAGCGACGATCACGATGATCCCGAATGTCGTGAGCGGGATCGAAAGCCCCGGGATAAAGCCTGCCAGGACCTCGGCGAGACCGAAAGCATAGAGCGTTATCGAAAACGCCTGCGACAGGAAAAGCGGGAGCCCGACAGCTCCGCCGATCGAAAATCCGAGGCTACGCGAAACGATGTAGTAAGCCCCGCCGGCGCCGACCCTCTTGTTGGTCGCGATCGACGAAAACGAGAGCGTCGTTATCAGCGTTATCGAATTTGAAAGGAGAACGATGAATATCATATTGCGCAGACCGACATTTCCGATGATCCAGCCGGCACGCATATACATGATAACTCCGAGGATCGTCAGGATCGTAGGAGTGTAAACCCCTAAAAACGTTCCGAGTTTTTTATCATTACTTACTGCCGTCAAAGCCTGAAGCCTCCCCTAAGCCTGCGCAAAGCGGACAATACGCCCGCCGGAGCGTCAAAAACAAAAACGTTAGAGTATAGTCAAAAAATTCATTATTGAAAGTACAAATAAGAATAAGTCTGAGGGTCAAAATTCTTGATTTTTGAATATAAGAGCCTATGAATCACTTTTCCGATGTCGCGGGAACGATACGGTTTTCACGGCGTCGCTGTTGAAAATTTGAAACTTTTGTGAGGTAGGGAATGAACATTCAGGGCCTTATGCAGCAAGCTCAGAGAATGCAGAAGAAGATGATCGAGATCGAGACCGAGTTCAAAAAGGAGATTTTTGAAACGGAAGCCGGCGGCGGAGCAGTCAAGGTCACGATGAACGGCAACATGGAAGTCGTAAAGATAGACGTCTCTCCCGACGTTAAATCAGAGGATATCGAGACGATCACAGACCTTTTGATCGCGGCTGTAAATCAGAGCATCACGACCGTCAGAAAGGCGAAAGAGGCTCGTCTTTCCAAGATTATCGGCAAGGCTGGCAGCACGATCCCCGGACTTTTTTAATTGACTTTATCGGCTAAAACAGAAATGATTTCAGACGGTTTGCACTCAGGCTCACACACAGCGGTCAGAGAGCTCGTTGAGGAGTTCAAGAAGTTTCCCGGCATTTCGTTACGATCCGCCCAGAGGCTTGCCTACTCTCTTCTCAACGACGAAAACCTCAAAAAATCGCTGGAAAAGATGCTCGCGCTCGCAAGGAGCGTAGAGGTCTGCAAAAGCTGCGGGTGCTTCCGCGAAGTCGGCGGCAGGTGCGGAAACTGCGAAGATACCGGCGGGACGATCTGCGTCGTCGCGAACATCAGCGACATGATGGCGATCAAGCGCGTCGGCTGCTTTGAGGGTTCGTTCCACATTCTGGGCGGACTCATCGCACCGCTCGAGAACTCACTTCCGGAGGATCTCAGGATCGGCGAGCTCAAAAAACGCGCCGAGGCGAATCCGGGAGTCGAGATCCTTCTCGCCCTTCCCTTTTCGATCGAGGGCGACGCCACCGCACTTTACATTAAAGATGTTTTGAACAGTTGTAACGTTAAGCTTTCCCGGATCGCACGCGGACTTCCGGCCGGCACGGCACCTGATGTAGTCGACCACCGGACGGTATCCGAGGCTTTCAGCGGGAAAACGATCTATTAATCCATTTCAAGCGGAGGGTTTTTATGGCGAAAAAAACTATGAAGTGTGTCGATGGTAACACCGCGGTCGCATACGCAAGTTTCCCGATGACGGAAGTTGCGGCGATCTACCCGATTACTCCCAGCTCACCCATGGCAGAGGTTACCGATGAATGGAGCGCTTTCGGAAAGAAAAATATTTTCGGAAACGACCTCATCGTCGCTGAGCTTCAGTCAGAAGGCGGCGCAAGCGGTGCAGTCCACGGATCTTTGAGTGCAGGCGCATTGACGACGACCTACACGGCATCCCAGGGACTTCTTTTAATGATTCCGAATCTTTACAAGATCGCAGGCGAGCTTCTTCCCGGTGTTTTCCACGTAACGGCAAGAGCTCTCGCAAGCCACGCTCTTTCGATTTTCGGTGATCACAGCGACGTTATGGCATGCCGCCAGACAGGCGTTTGTATGCTCTCCAGCACGTCAGTACAGGAGGCTTACGACCTTGCGCTCGCGACCCACGTCTCCGCGCTCAAGGCAAGACTTCCCTTCATCCACTTCTTCGACGGCTTCAGAACAAGCCACGAGATCTCAAAGATCGAGATACTCGACGACGAAGATATCAAAAAGCTCGTTCCGTACGACGCGATCGCTGACTTCAAAGACCGCGCACTCCGTCCGGAGAGACCTGTTCTCAAGGGAACCGCTCAGAACCCGGATATATTCTTCCAGGCAAGAGAGGCATGCAACTCATACTACGACAACGCTCCGATGATCGTTCAGGGCGTTCTCGACGAAGTTTCGAAGCTCACAGGCAGAAGCTATCACCTCTTTGATTACTACGGTGATCCTGAGGCTGAGAGAGTCATCGTTTCGATGGGCAGCTCCTGCGACACGATCGAAGAGACGATCGATTACCTCCTTGCAAAGGGAGAAAAGGTCGGTCTCGTCAAAGTCAGACTCTTCAGACCGTTCAGCGCTGAACACCTGATGAGAGCTCTTCCGGCAACCGTTAAGGCTGTCGCAGTCCTCGACAGGACCAAAGAGCCCGGCAGCGAAGGCGAGCCGCTCTACAAAGACGTTGCGACCGCACTTTACCAGAGAAACGAGACGATCAAAGTCGTCGGCGGAAGATACGGACTCTCCTCGAAAGAGTTCACGCCCGGCATGGTCAAGGCGATCTACGACAACCTCAAATCGAGAGAACCGGTCAACGGCTTCACCGTCGGCATCGAGGACGATGTCACCTTCAAGTCGCTCAAGTACGGGATCCTCGACACAGTTCCGGAGGGAACCGTTCAGTGCATGCTTTACGGTCTCGGCTCAGACGGCACGGTCGGCGCTTCCAAGAACGCGATCAAGATCATCGGCGACGAAACCGAGCAGTACGCACAGGGCTACTTCTCATACGACTCGAAGAAATCGGGCGGTCTCACGGTCAGCCATCTGAGATTCGGACACGCCAAGATCAAATCGCCCTACCTCATCACGACCGCAGACTACATCGCATGTCACAACCAGGCTTACGTCAATATGTACGACCTCAGCAAGAACCTGAAGGACGGCGGTATCTTCGTTCTCAACACCGCATGGAGCGCTGAAGAGACCGAAAAGAACCTTCCGGCTGCCCTCAAGAAGGACATCGCGAAGAAGAACGGCAAGGTCTACATCATCGACGCAGTAAAGATCGCTGAAGAGCTCGGGCTCGGTCAGAGGATCAACATGATCATGCTCACCGCATTCTTCAAGCTTTCAAAGGTCATCCCCTTCGAACAGGCTGTAGCAAGCCTCAAGAACGCAAACAAGAAATCATACGGCAAGAAGGGTCAGAACATCGTTGACATGAACAACGCAGCTGTCGATGCAGCAGGCGAAAAGGTCACCGAACTTGTTTACGACAAGGAAAAATGGCTCAACTCCGAGACCGTCGAGATCGACATCCAGAAGGTTCACGAGCCCTATGCAAGCGAAGCAGAGCAGGTCATGGTCGAAAAGATCATCGCCCCGATCGCAAGACAGAACGGCGACGACCTTCCTGTCAGCACCTTCGCTTGGGACGCTCACGGCGAGCTTCCCGGCCCGGACGGCACATTCCCGACCGGAACGACCAAGTTCGAAAAACGCGGCGTAGCTATCAGCATCCCGAAGTGGAATGCAGACAACTGCATCCAGTGCAACAAGTGCTCGTTCGTCTGCCCGCACGCAGCGATCAGACCTGTTCTCGTAACCGACGAGGAGCTTGAGGGCGCACCGGAATCCTTCAAAACCAAGAAGGCTATCGGCAAAGGTCTCGAGGGAATGCACTTCAGAATGCAGGTTTACCCGATGGACTGCCTCGGCTGCGGAAACTGCGTTGACGTCTGCCCCGCAAAGACAAAAGCACTTGAGATGGTACACCTCAGCAGCATCGTTGAAGAAGAGGCTGCAAACAACAACTTCTCGATCACGATCCCGGTAAAGGACGACCTCCTTCCGAAGACGACCGTCAAGGGAAGCCAGTTCCAGCAGCCGCTCTTTGAGTTCAGCGGCGCGTGCTCGGGCTGCGGCGAAACTCCGTACGTCAAACTCATCACTCAGCTTTTCGGCGACAGGATGATCGTTTCCAACGCGACAGGCTGCTCCTCGATCTACGGCGGAACCGCTCCGACGATCCCCTACTGCAAGAACAAATTCGGCATGGGTCCGGCTTGGGCAAACAGCCTCTTCGAGGACAACGCAGAGCACGGCTTCGGTATGGCACTCGCTGTCAAACAGAAGAGAAACACCCTGACATCGCTCATGGTCCAGGCGATCAACGAAACTCCTCACTGCGAAGACTGCGCGATCTCCGACGAGACCAAGAAGATCTTCCAGGAGTGGATCGACAACAAGGAAGACGCCGACAAGACCAAGGAGCTTTACGACAAGATCATGGAGCGCCTTGCTCACGAGAGCCCGGAAAACGAGACACTCGACAAGATCTTCGAACTCAGCGACTACATCGTCAAGAAGTCGATCTGGATCTTCGGCGGCGACGGCTGGGCTTATGATATCGGTTACGGCGGACTTGACCACGTTCTCGCAAGCGGCGAGGATGTCAACGTTCTCGTTCTCGACACCGAAGTTTACTCCAACACGGGCGGTCAGGCTTCCAAGGCTTCCCAGATCGGTCAGAACGCTAAGTTCGCGACCAGCGGCAAGAAGATGAGGAAGAAAGATCTCGGAATGATCTCGATGACAT
>JAGAAT010000123.1 GCA_017615095.1 bacterium | reverse complement strand
CAAACAGATCGTTCAGCGCAGCTACATCGAGCGCATGAAGGAGCCCCGCGGCGCACTGATGGCAACGGATCTCGGGATCCTTGTCGGCGACACGCTCGACGAGTTCTTCCCGGAGATCATCAACGTAAACTTCACGGCTGAAATGGAGTCCGACCTCGATACGATCGAATCCGGCGAAAAGGATTGGTGCGAAGTCATCAGGGGCTTCTACAAAACATTCGTCAGCGTCCTCGAAAAGAGCGTAGACCGCGTAAAAAACGAAGGTAAAAAGCGCATTTACGCAGAAGAGCTCTGTCCGAAATGCGGCAAGAGGCTCGTCGTCCGCTGGTCGAAAAAAGGCAACCAGCCCTTCCTCTCCTGCGAATCCTATCCGACATGCGATTTCTCCTGCTCGCTCGAAAAGGACGGCGACATCGTCCACATGAAGAACGAAGAGCCGGAAACCGAAGTCGAACTCGACGAAGTCTGCCCGAACTGCGGCAGCAAACTCGTGATCAAGCACGGAAGGTTCGGAGATTTCAAGGCTTGCAGTGCCTATCCGAAGTGCAAAACGATCGTCAAGGAGGAGAAGAAGATCTGCAAATGCCCGCAGTGCCACGAAGGCTACGTCACGGCGAAACGCTCCAAAAAGGGCCGCCCGTTCTACGGCTGCTCACGCTATCCAGAGTGCGATTTCGTAAGCTGGTACAAGCCGGTCGAGGGTGAAAAGTGTCCGGAATGCGGCTTCGAATACGTCGTTGAAAAGAAGAGAAGCGGCAAGGTCTGCCAGAAGTGCGGATACAAATTCGATGAAAAAGCTGCCGGCAACGGCAAAGAGTCAAAAGAATAAATTTCTGATTTAACTAAAGATTTCCCAATATAAGATCCTTTTTAAGGACTTCTGATCCTGAAATCACGACGGCATCCTCAAGGTACTCCTTCGCTGTTTCGAGCTTCGCCGCGCTGCTGTAGCAGATAGTGTAGAGCGTCTCGCCGCGGCTCACCTTCTCTCCGACCTTTTTGTTTATGATGAAGCCGACGCCCGGATCGATCGAATCCTCCTGGCGGAGCCTTCCGCCGCCGAGCTGGATCAGAGCCTTGCCGAACGAGAGCGCATCGACCTCCGCGATAAAGCCGTCGGATGCGGCTTTGATCTCGACCTTTTTGTTCGCCATCGGCAGGCGTGATCTGTCGTCAAGAGAACGCGGATCACCGCCCTGAAGTTCGGCAAGCGTGCGGAATTTTTCATAGACCTTACCGCTTTTCAGTGCCGTTTCAGCCTTTTCCCTGCCCTCTTCGAGCGATTTTACCATGCCGAAGGTCTTCATCAGAGTCGCCGCCATCTCTATCGTCAGCTCGCTGACCTGAGGAACGTACCTGCCCTGCATGACATCGAGAGACTCCATGATTTCGAGCGAATTTCCGACAGCGTAGCCAAGAGGTTCATCCATATTCGTGAAGAGGACGTCGACATGCGTATCGAACTGATTTCCGATCGTCTGCATCGTCTGAGCGAGCTTTTTCCCGCGTTCGAAGGTCTTCATAAAGGCACCCTTTCCGACTTTGAGGTCGAGCATCAGCCCGCGGATCCCCTCTGCCAGCTTCTTGCTCATGATCGAAGCGGCGATCATCGGGATCGATTCGACTGTCGCAGTCACATCGCGGAGTGCGTAGAGCCTCTTGTCGAGCGGCGCGATCTCAGCAGTCTGACCGATCATCGAAAAGCCGACTTCGCGCACCAGTTTGTGGAACTTATCGACATCGATGTTCACGCTGAAGCCCGGGATCGACTCAAGTTTGTCGAGCGTACCTCCTGTCGGCCCAAGCCCGCGCCCGGAGATCATCGGCACGAAAAAGCCGAGTTCGGCAAGGAGCGGCGCGAGCGGGATCGATATTTTGTCACCGACTCCTCCTGTCGAATGTTTATCGACTACAAAGCCGTCGATATCAGAAAAATCAAGGACTTTACCGCTGTAAAGCATCTTGGATGTCCAGGTTTTGAGCTCGCGGTCGTTAAGAGAGTTGAAGTAGACCGCCATAAGCATCGCCGACATCTGATAGTCGTTCAGCTGCCCCGTCAGATAACTCTCGAGAAAGTAGGAAATGTCTTCGTCGCTCAGCGCGATATTGTCGCGCTTGTCAGCGATAATGTCGTAGAAAAGTCTCATATAATCCCCCTTGTTTGTCTCAACCCGCCTATTATACTGATATTTACGGTTAAAAAAACAGATTTTATGAAATTAGATCCTGACCCATACAGCAGGACGGACCATTATCTCTTCGCAGTAGACGTAACTGTTGTTGAAAAGCCCCTTCGCCTGAACGAACGAAGCGTAAAAAGAGCCGTTACCCGGTGCACGGAGCCACCAGCGTGCAAAGCCGTCAATGGGCTCTACACCGCGCTTTTCGGCATACTTCGTCGGGACACAGCGTTTACTGTTCCTGTCGGGGAAGAAGCGCTCGACCTCCTCCTTCGAAAGCAGAAAAACACTGTCGCCGTCGACCGGATCGATCCTCTTGAGCTCGGCTGAGTTGAAAGCCGAGTTCACGAAATCACCGTTGAGCCAGCTCCTGAGTTCCGAATACTTCCAGTCACTGCCTCTGCCTTCCGGGTTGAATCTGCGTGCGTCAAGGCCCTTTTCAGAGATGAGTAACGCTCTTCCGCCTTTGATTTCAAAGACACGCCAGGTTATCGGCTGACGCCCCTCGCCCTGCTCGAAACTGCCGAACTCGACCACTTTGCCGAGAGCCGGCTCGAACTTGATATCGTCGCTTTCCGCAGACCCCTTTCTGCTTTTGCGGAGAAGCTCCTCCGCTGCGATCCTCTCCTCTTCAGCCTTGCGTCTGATCTCAGCCTTGATCCTGGCAGCCTCTTCGGCCCTCTTCTTTCCAGCCTCGATCTCCTCCTGGGCAAGAGCCTCCTCAGCCTTTCTTGCCTCTTCGGCTTTGCGCTTCATTTCGGCATATTTCTTTTCCTGATCTTCGTTGAACTTCTGCTCGACCTCGGCATAGCTCATATTTTCAGGATTTTGCGGCTCGTTCTTGTCCGCCGGCTTCCTGACCTCGGCTTTACGTTTTGCTTCAGCCTCTGCTTCCGCCTTGCGTTTCGCCTCAGCCTCTGCTGCCGCTTTGCGTTTTGCTTCAGCTTCTGCTTCCGCCTTACGTTTTGCCTCTGCTTCAGCTTCTGCCTTGCGTTTAGCCTCAGCCTCCGCTTCTGCCTTGCGTTTCGCCTCAGCCTCCGCTTCCGCCTTGCGTTTAGCCTCTGCCTCCGCTGCCGCTTTGCGTTTTGCCTCAGCCTCCGCTTCCGCCTTGCGTTTTGCTTCAGCCTCCGCTTCCGCCTTGCGTTTTGCTTCAGCCTCTGCTTCCGCTTTGCGTTTTGCTTCAGCCTCTGCTTCCGCCTTGCGTTTCGCCTCAGCCTCTGCTGCCGCTTTGCGTTTTGCTTCAGCTTCTGCTTCCGCTTTGCGTTTCGCCTCAGCCTCTGCTTCCGCCTTACGTTTTGCCTCAGCCTCTGCTTCTGCTTTGCGTTTTGCCTCTGCTTCTGCTGCGGCTGCCGCTCTTCTCTTTTCGGCAGAATCGCTCTCCTCTACATCGATTTCGAGCTCAATATCCTCTTTTGCGTTCGCGTTGTCATCGGAGACAAGACGGACGATCCCGCGCTTCTCTCCGTCAGCCGCCATGTAGCCCTCAGGACTTTTGATTATGCCGTCCGCCGCCATGAGAGAGAGCTCCTCCCTCGTCGGAAGCCGCCATGTCGATATCCCGAGCTGTCCGCGGTGGTTCATCTGCGTGATGACCCCTTTGGGCTCGAACTCAAACTCACCAAGATCTTTCGGGAAAACTTTCAGGTAGTCGTAAAGCGAAATCGGGGTTTTTTCGCGTTTCGCAAGCTCTGCCGCGCTCTCCTTTTCCGTTACCAGACGGACGATCCCCTTTTTCTCGCCGTCGACCGCCATATATCCTTCGGCGCTGTCGATCAGCCCCTCGGAAACCATAAGGGCAAGCTCGCCGTTTGTCGGAAGCCGCCAGGTATTGTAGCCGCACTGAGAAATCCTGTTGATCTGCTCAATTACGACATTCGGAACCGATACGAAAGTACCAAGATCCTTCGGGAATACCTTCAGATAGTCGTAAATGATAAAAGGCACTGAATCCAATGATTTAGCCTTTTTCACAGGCATGTGATCCATAAAAAACCTCCTGTTCGGGTCATACCGGACCCTAAAAAAACCGCAGGATTATACAAAAAATGAATTTAAGGCAAATTTAATTGTATACAGCGGGTGGATTTTAATAAAAATCCGCTTTGATTTGCGGGGATTCGCGTCTTGCCATGTTGAACGATGTCTCCCAAGCCCTGGGAAGGACGAAATCGGTCTCCCCCCGAGCCGCAAGCCGTTCGACGGCAAGTTTGACAACGACCTGAAAAAGGTTTTTCGGATAGATCTCGGGAACTCCTTCAGCCTGCGGGAGCCCGATACGAATGACCGGGATCTGAAGGCGCGCCGCCTCCGTAAAAAGTGTCGTCGTCCTCTCCAATATTTCGGAAATACTTGGCATTTTAGCCAGTCCGTTTTCCAACTCCCTGAAGATCCGTGTCCCTGCAAGCGGCACGAACGGGTAGATACGGATAAAATCGGGTTTAAGTTTTCCGAGCGATCCGACGCTGGCAGCAATATCCGCATCGCTCTCTCCGGGGAAGCCTACCATGAACTGAAGCCCTACCTTG
Organism: bacterium; assembly: GCA_017615095.1. GTDB lineage: Bacteria > UBP6 > UBA1177 > UBA1177 > UBA1177 > UBA1177. The sequence continues at coordinate 15,640 of JAGAAT010000123.1, read as the reverse complement.
ATCGAACTTTTTTTCAATAAATCCACAGATTTGACGACATCGTCAGCCGTGTGTCCGCGGACCATTTTCAAAAGCAGTCCGTCACTCATCGACTGGACTCCGAGCTCTACCGTCTCAAACCGGAAGCGGATAAGTTCCGAAACGATATTTCCGTCTATCGCATCCGGTCTTGTCGAGCAGCGGAGCGCATCCGCGACACCGTTACCGACAAATTTGAAAGCCCGTTCGGCGTACGATCTCATCAGATCTCGCGGCAGCGCGGTAAAGCTCCCGCCGTAAAACGAGATCTCGCACCTTTTCCTCGGTTTCGACCAGGAAAGATAGTCGGCGACGGTTTTGTCGATCTCTTCGGGCAGCGGCTGAGTGACTCCGGTGATCTCCCGCTGGTTGCAGAAGGCGCACCTTTCGCGGCAGCCGAGATGCGGGATAAATATCGGTATTATCAGAGGTTTTTCACCTGACACCGTAAATTTGAACATCACTCGAATGAAAATGTCGCACGAAGCGCCGCGTGGTCTGACGGGTCAAGAGCGTAGTAGCTCGGCGAATTTTTGATGACCTCGGCAGACTTCGGGACGTAGTGCCCGGAGGCGTTCACAGCCTGGAATATGTGGTCAATGGCGATCGCCTCGCCGTGGTAGTTGTAGGTCGCCTGGTCTATCACCGGCAGATCAGATGCAACACGCAGCAGCGAGCCGGAAGACTCAAGGATCTCAATAGGTTCCGACCCTGGAGTGTCGTTGAGGTCGCCGCCGAGGACTACCAAAGCCTGCGGATTGTCTCTCGCGACACGTTCCATGATCTCGGCAGCAGCCCTCGCTTCGGCAAGCCTGCGGTTGCTGTCGTCGTCGTTTTTAGACTTGAAATGAGCCGAAAACACAATGATTTCGCGGCATCCGAGCTTGACATGGATCTCCAGGAATGCTCTGGAGAATGTCGTTTTGCCGCCGTCGCACTCGGGACAGTCGATCTGCTCGACGTGCTTGTTGCGGTAGGTGATCTCCCCCTTCGTGAGCACTCCGGTATCGACCGAAGCCGCGTACCCCTTTTCACCGAGATACCACGCGTCGAAATCTCCGCCGGTCGCATCAAAAAGATCGGCAAGGCAGGACTCCTTTTCCACCTCCTGAAGCAAAACTATGTCGGCATCGATCTTCTCTACCGCCTCGGCAAGCCATGCGACCCGTGCACTGTACTCCGAAGTACTGAGCTCCTCCTCGAAGTCCGACGGATTGCAGTTGCCTGTGTCGCAGACAGTGTCAAAAAAGAGGTGCGTGTTGTAGGTCGCGATCTTCACCCCGGATATTTTCGGTTCACACTCTGGTTCGCCGGTATCGCCGTCAGGGTCACCGGTGTCGCCGTCAGGTCCGCCGGTGTCGCCGTCATGGTCGCCGGTATCGCCGTCGGGTTCAGCTGTGTCGCCGTCCGAGCCGCCGGTATCGCCGTCGGGTTCACCTGAGTCGCCGGCAGGGTCACCGGTATCGCCGTCAACTACAGCCGGTTCGTCGCTATCCGGGCGCACAGCATCGGAATCATCGGTGCCCGAGTTCCCGCCAGAAGAGCAGCCCACCGCCAAAACAGCCAATAAAATCAAAAAGATACGTTTCATAGATCACCTTAGAGAAGAGAAAGCGAGCAACCGCTGCCCTTATTTTCATCTTCCGGTGCAGGATCGTCGTCAAAGCTGACTTCACTGTCGGAGTCGTCGACAGCCGGCTCTGAATCGTCACCTGAGGGGACCGTATCGCCTGTGTCACCGGGGGCTGTGTCACCGGAATCACCGGGAACCGTGTCGCCTGTATCGCCGGGGACCGTGTCACCAGTGTCACCCGGAACTGTGTCGCCTGTATCGCCGGGAACTGTGTCACCCGTGTCGCCGGGGACTGTGTCGCCGGAATCACCGCCTTCACCGTTGCAGCCGGCAGTGTCGAAGGTGCAGTCATCGCTGCATCTCAAAATACCAGGCTCGAGACCGAGCGACTGGCAGGTCCTGCCGTTCATGTAGGTCCCGTCGCACTCCTCGCTGCCGTCGATAACGCCGTTTCCGCATTCGTTGTAATCCTTGACCGGGATCTGCATCGTCGTGCAGTGGATAGAGCCGCCCCAGACGATCATCTCGTTGGAATCGACGCCGATGACGTTGTGGCGCGGGAGCAGTTTTCTGTAGATATTGAGAGCCTCCTCGTCGGTGCCGCGGCCGTAAACAGGAACGATGACCGTGTCGTTCACGATCGTCGAATTTGTGTGGGTGTACTGGACACGGCTGGTCTCGCCCCAGTATGTGTAGTCTCCGAATGTCATCGGGATCCTCACGATGTTCCACTCGCCGCCGTCGGGTTTCGGAGTCTCGGAATAGTACTTCGCAGCCTTGTCGAGAGCATTGATTTCTGCTGTCGTCGCGCCGAGTTCCTTAGTCGAGTAGGAGACGATTATCGTATCCTGATCGAGGATCTTCGAGAACATGTCGATGTGCGTCGTCCCTTCGTTCGGAAGCGGCTCCGGAGTGTAGAGCCCGTTACAGTTGAGGTAGTCGCTGTAGATCTCGCGGATCTGAGCTTCGGTCATGTGGTAGTAGGTGGTGTTCTCATCCAACATGCCGGTCGAAGCCCAGCAGGTCCCGTAGCCGTCGGTCATGAAGTTGCCGCCCTCTGTGTGGAGCCCTGTCGAGAACATTTCGTCGCCCCAAAGCTGGGAAAGGTAGCTGTTTATCGCGTTGTCGTACTCACGCTCGTCGTAGTATTCGTTGTTGATCAGGATGCGCTCGCCGTCTGCATAGGCGTACCACGGACCGTAGTCGCGGGTCCAGTTCGCATCGTACTTCTGCTTGATGAATTCGACGTTACCGGTCATTATGCCTGCATTCTGAAGCTTGTTCAGGACCTTGTTTTTCTCTGTATCGTTTTTGACGATGATGTAGGCTATCGTGCCGGATTCCACGATCGCCGAGGTCATGTCAAGATAGTAAGGCTCGAGGTCAGAATAACCGCTGCCGGTCGGGAACTGGATCAGCACGCCTTCGACTTTCGTGTACTCTGCCGGCATGTAGAGATCCTGCGCATCGGGAGCGATCCTCGGAACATAATTTTTTACATTGACAGACCTCCTCGCGCCTGTATTCCAAGCCGGGAGCGGCCCTTCGCCGAAGCCCTCCGCAAGAAGTGTACCGCAAAGAAGCATCGCAAACAAAAAGATAATAAAATCAAACTTTTTCATTATTTATCCTCCTCACATTCACTGTAAAATCTATCGACAAGAGCCTCTGCCGCACCGAGATAGGTCGCAGGAGTCAGCTCCTTCAGCTTGGTTTTGACATCGCCGGGGACCCGTTCCAGAGAATCGATGAAACCGGCAAGGATACCTGAATCGATCTTGTTTCCGCGGGTAAGCTCCTTCAGCTTTTCGTAGGGGTTTTCCTCGCCGTAGACCCTCATCACTGTCTGGATCGGCTCGGCAAGAAGCTCGAAATTCGCCGCCAGATCCGCAGCGAGCCTTTCGCGGTTGACTTCGATCTTCGACAGCCCCTTCATGCAGTTTTTGAGGCTGATCACAAGGTGCCCGAAGACAAGCCCGAGGTTGCGCAGGACAGTTGAATCCGTCAGGTCGCGCTGCATCCTCGAATTGAGCAGCTTCACGCTCAGATGCTCTGCCAGAGCGATAACGACACCGGCGTTCCCCTCGCTGTTTTCAAAGTCGATCGGGTTGATCTTGTGCGGCATCGTCGATGATCCGACCTCACCTGCCTTCGGCTTCTGCTTGAGATAGCCGAGCGAAATGTATGTCCAGAAATCGCGGTCGAGGTCGATGAGCGTCGAAGCGATGCGTATCAGGATGTGGAAGATCTCCGAAATGTAGTGGTAATTGTTGATCTGCGTAGTCCAGAGAAGCGGTTTTGCGCCGATCCTGTTCCTGATGAAATCTTCGCTTGCCGCGACCCAGTCGACATCCGGCATTGCCGCAAAATGGGCGTTCCAGTTGCCTGTCGCACCGCTGAATTTGCACTCGATCCCGGCGTTTTTCAGCCGTTCAAGCTCACGTTTGAGACGGGCAGCGAAGTTCACGAACTCCTTGCCGGCAGTCGTCGGAGTCGCCGGCTGACCGTGCGTCCTCGACATCATCGGAGTCGATTTTTCGGCAAGCGCGAGCTCCTTCAGACGCGCCAGAAGCGCCTCGAGATGACGGATCACGACGGCACGCCCCTCATCGATCATCAAAGCGTACGAAGTGTTGTTGATATCCTCCGACGTGCAGCAGAAGTGGACCCACTCGCGCAGTCTCCCCAGTTTGCGGTTGTCGAGCTGCGCCTTGATGTAGTACTCGACGGACTTGACATCATGGTTCGTAGTCGCCTCGAAGGTCTTGACCATTTCGGCGCTCTCGCGGTTGAAGCCGCGGTCGATCGCAGCGATCGAATCAAGCTCCTGCGGCGTAACGGTATCGAGTTTCAGTCCGCCCAGAATAAAGAGGAGCCACTCGACCTCGACGTGAACGCGGTGTCTGATGAGACCGTACTCGGAAAAGATGCCGCGAAGCTCTTCTGTGTGCCTGGCGTATCTGCCGTCTACAACGGAAATGCAGTTTAATTCATCCATGCTACCCTCCAAAATGTTCGCCGTAGTATAGTTTTGCCGGCTCTCTTTGCAAACAGTCTTACAATTTTCTTGTTACAATGATTTTTTTATGGCAATATCCGTGTTTTGTTTTTTTAGTGGCACTTTTGCCGGAGAACCGAATGAAATCACTTTTTGCGCTGTTCGCAGCCCTGACAGCTATTCCTTTTCTGCTTCAAGCCAGCACTTGCAGCGGGACAGAAACGCTCTTCACCTCATGCAGGACATCCGACTCCGCGGTAATCGATATCGAAAACGATCCCGACGGCTTCGTTTTTATCGTTACCAGAGACTCTCTGGCACGCTTTGACGGGTTGCAGACTGTTGATTTAGACCGTGAAAACTCTCCGAGTCTCCCGTACGGCATCAACGACCTTCTGATACTGAAGGACGGCACCAAGTTCATCGCAACAGACTACGGTCTATACTCCGCCCGGAACCTGAGCAGCGGCAGCATCACGAAAACCGACAGTGTCGAAGCGCTGAAAATCACTTCGCTCGCATACCTCGAAAACAGCGGACTCATCTTCGGCACACTCGCGGATACCGGCATTTTCTCATACTCGCCGGCAGACAAAAAGACCGTATACTACACGAAAGACAACGGTATGCTTCCGGCTTCGAAGCCCGAAAAGCTCTTCGTTACGGCAGACGGTACGCTTCTTTTCACTTCCGGCAGGGATATTTTCAGCTTTGACGGAGAAGAATTCAGGCTGCTGACAAGCTTCAGCTCGAAGATAAGGGCGGTCGCCGACGGCACCGAAAATTCGCTTGTAGTCGCAGCAGACGATGCGCTCTATACCCTGAAAGACGGCGAAGTGACCGGGTCTGTCAGCAAAAAAAGCATGTCCTTTCAAGATATTACATCGCTGTTCACCGATTCCTTAGGAAGGACTTGGATAGGCACCTCGAATGACGGAGTCTTTGTTCTCGAAGACGGAAAAATCACAGACTTCAACGCAAAATTCAGTTCGCAGATAACACGGATCTCAAAAATCGCAGTTGACCGCGACGGCGATATCTGGTTTGCCTCACAGGACCGCTTCTGCTTTGCAAGATGCAGTTGCGTTGACAAAATAATTTTTGAAAATCAGGATGTTACAGACATAACCATCGACAGTTCGGGCAGTATATGGGCGATCGGTCCCAAGCTCGGCGTCGCATGGTTCGATATTTTCGGCTCGGAGAATCATCTGAAAGCCCCAACAACAGCTGAACCGAAAGCGGTTTTTGCCGATTCCTCGGACCGGATCTGGACAGCTTACGACGACGGCAGGCTATTCCTTGTCGAAAACGGCCGCGCCGAACCTGTTGAAAGGCATTTCAGTTCCAGAGACGGCATCTATCCGTCCGAACCGACCGTCTTCTTTGAAGATTCACACGGCACGGTATGGACGAACGACCTTGCAAAAGGCCCGGAAATTTTCATCTTCAACAGCAACGGCGAGCTTTCGACAGTCTCTCTGCCGGAAAAATTCGCAAAGCTCACCGGCTTTATCGAGTACGAAGAGAGGATCATCGCCGTCACGGAAAAGGACGGATTCTTCCGCTACATCAACGACTCGTTCGAGCCCGAGCAGCTGAACTTCGAACACACATTCACCCGCTCGGTCTTCAGGGATTCAGAAAACCGCTTCTGGATCACGACTCCGTCGGCAAAACTCTTCATCATCATCGAAGGCAGCGACGCAGTCGAACTGCCGTTAAAGGCAAATTCAGAGATCTCGACCATCTATTCCGTAGCAGAAAGCTCTTCCGGCGACTTCTGGCTGACTACTGACAAAGGTTTCGTCAAAATCATGAAAAAGGATCTCGCCTGCTTCCTCGCAAGCATCTGCGACAAGATCCCGGCGAGAGGCGTCGGCGGATCGGCGGACATCTTCGAGCTCGACAGGAGGCACCCTGACCGCATGAAGCTCAAGGCTGCACGCGACGGTCACATAGCAATGCCAACATCCGTCGGACTGCTCCTGATAAATGAAGCCGGTACAAAAACTGCCGGAGAGGCGCCTCAGATTTTCCTGAACTACGCGGTCATCGACGAGCATCAGGAGATCGCGCTCGGCGAAAACGAAGAGATCCGGCTCCAGCACGAACCGAAGTCGATCGAGATCCGCTTCTCCACTCCGTCGTTTGCCGCACCTGAAAACATTCTCTTCGAATACACTCTCGACGATGAAACTTTCACTACATTCGATAGGAAGATCCTGATTACCGAGCCATCCGCAGGGAGCCGCAGATTGACTCTGAGAGCCAGACACCTGGATGCATATCCTGCCGTTTTCACTGAAAAATCCGTCCTCATCGAGATCGAGAACGATGGTCAGGACGAGAGGCTTCTCATCTGGATCGGACTGCTTTTCATCATACTCCTGCTCATATGCATCACGCTTTGGACACGCTACTCGGCACGCAGGCAGCGGGCGGAAGTACAGCTCCTCATCAACGAAAATGTTCACAAACTCGAGATCGCGAACAACATGCTGAGGACCGCCATTATGAGGGATCCGCTGACGAACCTTATGAACCGCCGCTTCCTTTTCGAGGTCGAGGAGCGCAAGATAATCAGGCTCCTGGAATCGTGGCAGCGCGGAAATCAGCTTATCGATAAACGTCACTCCAGCAACACGGACAGGCTCTACGCGCTTCTGATGATCGATATCGACCACTTCAAGCGCGTCAACGACATCTACGGACACTCTTCCGGCGATATCGTTCTGAAAGGGATCGCACCGCTGCTTGTCAACTCGGTCCGTGTTGACGATATCGTGATCCGCTGGGGCGGCGAGGAGTTCCTTGTCCTGCTTGAAAACATCCCGCAGGAGAGTGCGCTCCGCGTTGCGAAAAATATCCGTAAAACCATCGAAAAGACCCCGTTCATCGCAGAAAACGGGACAGAGATCTGGGTCACAGTGTCGATGGGTATCTCATTTTTGCCGTTTTACAAGAGCAGTCCGATGCTGATAAACTTCGAGCACGCCCTTGATATAGCCGATCTGGCGCTCTACAAGTCGAAGGAGACGCGCGACACGGCGACATACGTCATCCCGGGAGAGAAGATCCCGGAAAACGACGAGGAGGTGCAGAAGATGGTCACGACATCGGATTATGCACACATTATGAATTACTACTCGTATCAGGAGCTTCCGCCTGACAATGCAGAAGAGTTCGAAATTTAAATTGAGGTCAAGATGAAAAAATTCTTAACGATCTTGTTGGTTTCCCTGCTTTTTCTAAACCTTTGCGCGATAGATTTCGACCCCGAAGCCGGGTACCGCAGATTCAAAAAAGGGATCATGCTGGGAGGCTCGGTATACCCCGAATACGAAGGCAGCTCCTTCCTTTTGGATCTCAACATCACCGGCACATTCGAGTTCGACATGCTGGGGTTCGGGCTTCAGTTCCCGATACGCTTCATCATCGACAACAACGACAACATCGAAACTACAGCCGGAGTATTCCCCAAGGAGGACTGGGATGACGCACGCGACTGGACGATGCTGCTCTCATATTTCCACTACGGACACTCCGGAGATCTCTTCTACTTCTTTTTCGGCAACCACCGGAACCGCTACGTCGGCAACGGCTCGATCCTCGGCGCCTACTACACCGACCTGAAGCTGTACTATCCGAAACGCGGAATAGACGTCGAGATCAACACCGACTACCTCGGGATAGACTTCTTCATGGACGACGTCACCCCGCCGACAGTCATCGGAGGCAGGTTTTACTTCAAGCCGCTGAGCTTCCTCTCGAAAGAAAATTACGGCAACAACCTCGAGCTCGGCTTCACCTACTTCACCGATTTCGCGGCACCGTACGACATCACTTCTTCGGATGTCGGCGAGAAGGAGCGCAACATTTCAAAGTATTCGGTCCAGATGTTCGGCTTTGACGTCAACTTCCGCCTGCTCACGCTGAAACCATACCACCTCACCTTCTACACCGACGTGAACCACATCGTTGACGCCGGGACCGGTATCCACATCGGCCTCAAGCACAAGATCGACTTTTCAGCCAAGAGCGACATCAAACTCCTGAGCAAATGGGAGATCCGTGCGATGCAGTCGAACTACATTCCCAGTTATTTCAATACATTCTACGATATCGAACGTGAATACTACAAAAACGGCGAATCGAAGGGGAAATACATTTCGACATGGCTCTCGGATGACCGCGGCTGGACCTGCGGCTACTACTTCGACCTTGTTTTCAGCATCGCGGAGCTCTTCTCCGTAGGTGCCTCGGTCGAGCACAACAGGCTATACAACAGAAACAGCACAGACTACAACAAATACAACAACATACAGCTCAGCTTCCTGCTGAACGCGTTCCTTTTCAAACACCTCGACATCGACTTCGTGATGACCCTTCAGACCCTCGGCGAAAAGGGCAAGGAGCTCTCTGACAAGCCATTTTACAGAGCCTCGGTCGCATACGTCATCAACAAATATTTCAGCCTCGGATTCTCAGCCTCGTCGAAGTGGCTTCTTGTCTACGACAGGAACAACGTCGGCGGCTTCGACTCCTACTACAAGGCTGTCAACAGCTTCGCAGTCGGCGCCTTCGGAGGCTTCAGCTTTTAATAGAAGATGTTAAAGATACTCCTCTTTCTCCTCCTTTTCATCCCACCCCTTTCAATTTCGGCAGATGATGCCGAAGATGACCCGCTGGGCGATCTGATCGAGGATATCATCAGAAAAGAGAAGAGTGAAAAAGAGGCGGAAGCCGCCGTAAAGGCGCAGCCCCCGAAACCTGAAACCAAGACCGTACAGAAAAAAGAGGTCCAGCCGAAGTCAGCAAAAAAATCAAATAAAATCATAGTCATAGACCCAGGGCACGGAGGCAAGGATCCGGGTACCGTCAAGGGGAAAGTTTACGAAAAGGATATAGTTCTGAAGCTTGCGAAAAAGATCCGCGACGTCTCGAAAAAGTACAAGGGGATCGAGGTCAGACTTACTCGGGACCGCGACATTTTTCTCGAACTCGCAGAAAGAGCCAAAATCGCCAACAGGCTTGACGGAGACCTCTTCATTTCGCTCCACGTCAACTCCTTCAAGGACCAGACGACCGGCGGGATGGAGCTATACCACCTCGACAACACCCGGAACGAGTACAGCGGCAAGCTCGCTTCCGTCGAAAACAGGATATCCGGCGACGTCTCCACGCTCGATATGATCCTGATCGACATGGATCTCTCCTACTACATCGACGACAGCTTGAATTACGCATCGACTATCGCAAAAAACATAAACAAAGGGCTCTCCGGCTACAAAATCAAGCTTAGAGACTACAGGAAGGGGGCACTTTTCTACGTTCTGGTCGGGGCAAGGATGCCGTCGCTACTCTTCGAAGTCGGCTACATCACCAACCCGACAGACAGGGCTCTGCTGCAGAATGACAAGTTCCTCGAAGCGCTTGCCCGTACGCTTCTGGATTCGATCATCGAGACGAAACTGAAATGAGAAGAGCTTTATCGTTAAACATAATTTTATCAATAATTTCAATAACATTACTCGCCGCAGCCCCATTCTTAGGGCACATAACGATCGACCCGTCGAAGCTCTTCGGCGATGATCTTGCGGCAAGGATCTTCTGGAACATCAGAGTCCCCCGGGCGCTCTGCGCCTTCACCTGCGGCGGAGTCCTGGCACTCTGCGGCATGACCTTCCAGTCGATGTTCAAAAACGACCTCGCCACACCCTACACGCTCGGAGTCAGCAGCGGTGCAGCTCTCGGAGCAGTCGTTGCGATCCGCTTTTTTGCCGGAAGCTTCGCGCTTTCGCAGATAATGAGCTTCGCCGGTGCAGTCGCCACCATCGCTCTGATCTACCTTCTCACCGCGATAAAACGCGAACTCAGCAGCGCATTCCTGCTTCTCGCCGGGATCGCAGTCAGCTTCACATGCAACGGTCTGATACTCTTCATCCAGTATCTCTCGAACAGCAGTGAAAGTTCGCTTATGATACGCTGGATGATGGGGAGCCTCGACCTTTCAGGCTACTCTCCGCTGATGAAAATAGCCCCTTCGCTCCTGATTTTGACAGTGATCCTCGCCTTTTTCCACAGGGAACTCGACCTGATGAGGATAAATTCGGACGTAGCGGCTTCACGAGGAGTAAACCTGAAGTTTACAGTCAATCTGCTTTTTCTGGCAGTCTCGCTCGCGATCGCCGCAGTCATCTCGCAGACAGGCCCCATCGGCTTCGTAGGCATGGTCGCCCCCCACATCGCCGCAAAATTCACCGGCAGGAAACACAGCCTTTTGATCCCCTCGTCGCTGCTTCTCGGCGGGATAATCCTCCTCGTGTCAGACACGCTGGCACGCTGCGTTATCGCCCCATCGGAAGTCCCGGCAGGAGTCATCACCTCGCTCCTCGGCGGTCCCTTCTTTATCTTCATACTCCTGAAAAACAGCCGAAGGTAGGCAGTTGCTGAACAAAGCAAATTGCGCCAAGTGAGAAATCAGAATCACGCCAAATGAGAAATCAAAATTGTGCCAAGTGAGGAACCGAGATTTGACCGAATGCGGAAGTCTGGTATAATCACTAAGATATTTTGACGGAGGAATTATGTCTTACAAAAGAAGAATCGCTGACGAAATGCTGAAAAAAAGACTGGCTAGCAAAGGCGCAGTGTTGATACAGGGTCCGAAATGGTGCGGAAAGACAACAACCGCCGAACAGGCAGCGGCAAGCGTACTTTATATGGACAATCCGAAAGAAATAAAAAGCAATCTTTTCCGTGCCGACACTGATCCTGAATCTCTTTTGGAGGGTGAAAATCCGCGATTGATTGACGAATGGCAGCTGGCACCTAAACTGTGGGATGCAGTCAGATTTTCCGTAGATCACAAAAGACGGTTCGGGCTTTACATTCTGACAGGTTCAGCTGTTCCGCCTGAAACTGGCGAGATACATCATACAGGTACCGGAAGGTTTTTCTGGCTGAAAATGAGGCCGATGAGTCTTTATGAATCAGGAGAATCGACAGGCGAAGTCAGCATGAAAGAACTTTTTTCCTCTTCCGATGCAAATGTGCGCGGAAATGCGGCACTTTCTTTGAAGGATATCTGCTTCCTGATTTGCCGCGGAGGCTGGCCTATGGCACTTGACTGCGAACCCGAAATCGCTCTCCGGCAGGCGTTGGATTATTATGATGCGATCGTAAACGACGATGTTTCACGGGTCGAAGGGATAAAAAGGGATCCCGTTTTTTTAAAGAGACTTCTTCGTTCATACGCCAGAAATCAGGGAAGTCAGGCATCGATAAACACTATCACCGATGATCTGGCTAATAATGAAAATGCTGAAATCTGCTCAAAAACAGCTTCACAATACATCAAAGCGTTAAAAAAGATTTTCGTTATAGAAGACATGCCCGCATGGAACCCCAATCTGAGATCCAAAACCGCGATAAGGACTTCCGACACAAGATATTTCGTGGATCCCTCCGTGGCTGTAGCATCACTCGGCATAGGTCCCGGTGATCTTGGAAAAGATCTGGAAACTTTGGGACTCTTTTTTGAAACTATGGCTATCCGCGATCTTCGCATATATGCTGATTCTCTGGACGGTGAAATTTTTCATTACAGAGATAAAAGCGATTTGGAATGTGACGCCGTAATTCACTTGAGAAACGGCTCTTACGGGCTTATAGAAATAAAACTCGGAGGCGATAAACTGATTGAAGAAGGCTGCGATTCGCTGAAAACCCTATCCGGCAAAATAGACACCGGTAAAATGAGACCGCCTTCATTTCTTATGGTTCTTACTGCAATCGGAAATTTTGCCTACAGACGGCCTGACGGGATTTGCGTAGTTCCAATCGGATGTCTGAAAAACTGAACTTTCAAAAAGTAAATTACTCCTGAAAAACAGTCGAAGGTAAACGGAAACTATTTAACGACACAACGGACATTACCATATTTATAGGCTTCGGAAGCTTCCATGATTTCGACACCTATATAGCTGTTGATAGTTCCGTATGAAATATAGCCGATAAAAACGCCCCAGAACACATCGCCCGGATTATCCGAAGATGCGGAAGATGACCAGATAAAACCTGAATCACCGAACTTGTTGTAATCGCTGTATTCACTCTCCTTGTTATTACACAAACAGGATTCTCTTGCACCGATATCATAAATTGAAAGAAAGCCCTTTTCCTCGCTTATCGCACATATTCCTCCGTATTCCACGTTCGGACAGTTCGTGACGAGCGTCCTGAGTTCGTCGATCGTCGGAAGACGCCATGCCCTGCCGCCGCCTTCAGAATGTCTGAAGCAGTAATCGACCGCGTTTTTCCATGTCTGTTTTGTCTCTGGCGATGACCAGACAAGTCCGCTTGCAGTATCTCTGCACGGAGTCTTGCTTTCAGTACCGCATTCAGGAAGAGTGTCGGCGGATTTACATTTCGAACCGTCCCATTCATAACCTGGAACACATTTAAATCTGCACTCCTTAGTACTTGCAGTCTCGTTGTAAACACCTTTCAAGGAAGGCTGCCAGGACGAACCGTCCCATGTGGACTGTATGCTTGCAGCAGTATTCCAGAATGCATGTTCCGGGAGTCCTTCGCACAATTGCCGGCGGTTTATGCCTCTCACACAGCGGGTGACACCGTATTCGTTCTTAGCTTTTGCCGCAATACTGGCTGTATAGCGCTCGATACCCCATGCAAGGATCGCACTGTCCGCTACTTCGGAAGCCGACCAGAAGAGGACGGAATCTGTATTTTCATCGATTTCGCTGTAATAACCGTCGGTTTTTGGTTCACACAGACCGCAGTGGTAATTCAGGCAGTCAGAAGAGAGACAGTTGTCTGAAACGCCGCACCCTCCGCCTGTCACCGTTCCCCAGCAGACCCTGATCAGCGTGCGTGTTTCGTCGATCGAAGGCAACCGCCAGTCGCTGAAGCCGCCCTCGTCAAGGTTTTCACAATATTCGACAGCATCCTGCCAGATCATGGCATTCGATTTAATAGTCCACATCAGACCGCTGTCCGGATCCTCCCAAGGTCTGCACAGACCTGTTGCCGGATCGCAGCCGCCTTTGCAGTTTTCCCTTTCCTGCCAGATGCCGTCTGAACAGATGCGGAGCATACCGCTTCCGCAACGCATTGTCCCCTCTTCTGAATTGTCGCAGCCGCACTTGCCTGTGGATTCTACGCATTCGGAAAAAAGACAATCTTCAATTTTCCACCACTTAAGATTTTCATCCTGCCCGGATTCTTTATATCCGCAATAGCTGCTGCCGTCTTTGCACCTGTACTCCCGGCATACGGCATCGTCAGGCAGAGTGTCGTTGTATATCTCTTCGGAATCCGTATCATCATCTACGCTGTCTGTGCCGGCTTCGACATCAATGCTCTCAGAATCATCACTGCCGGGAGCCCCCTCTTCTTTTATGCATACATTGTTTTCCTCGTCACAGGTAAGTCCTTCGTTGCAGGTGTTGTCTTTAAAACATTCCCCGTCGATCTCACCCTGTTTTCTGCCCGAACCTGAATTGCCGCAGCTGACCATCAGGACAATCAGAACCGGAATCACCAGAATATAAATCGCAAGTTTTCTCATTTATCTACCTCACACAGCGGGCATTGCCTTTGTCATATATTTCGTTTGTACCGAATATTAGGACCTGAGCTTTATCAAACCCTACGCCCCACACTGCTTCGGAATAATCCGTCACTTTAGAGGAAGATAAAAAATCTCCTTCATCGCCGAATTTACTGTATATGACGTAAACACCCGAATTAATATCGTTACAATCATTATAACACTGGCTATACCGATATTCGCAGTCTTCTGCAGCAAGGCAGTCATCTGTAATTCGACAATCACCTCCTGTAACTGTCCAGCGGCAGTTCTGAATCAAAGTACGCAGTTCGCTGATCGTCGGCAGATGCCAGGCGCCCAAACCGCCTTCGACAAGATTGTCACAGTAATCAATGGCATCATAGAACAACATTTCATCAGGAGCTTTCGCAGACCAGATAAGACCGCTTGATGAATCATAGCACGGTGTAGGACTTCCATGGCTGCATCTGGAAATAGCTTTAATATCCTGCAAATTACATTTCGAGCCGTCCCATTTATATCCCTGATTGCATACGAACCTGCACTCTGTTTCACTCGGTTCTTCGTTGTAGGAAGGAGCATCGCCCGGTTGCCATGACGAGCCGTCCCATCTCTGAGGAATGCTTGAATAAACGTTCCAGACTGCATTTTCCGGGAGTCCTTCACATTGTTTCTGTCTGGAATAGCTTCCGACACAGCGGACTACATTTACCTTGCCGGGAGAAGCGACTCCTATTTCAGCGATATCGAAACCGACACACCACAGACCGCTGTTATAACTATTGAGAGAAGAAGAGCAGAGGACTACATCCTGATCATCGCCCAATCTGCTGTAGTAACCGCCGTTGTCATAAATGAATTCATCTTTCCCTACCTGCTGCGTCCATTCATCTTTCCATTCGCAATCACATATCCACATATCATCACCTTCATATTCGAGGCTGCCGTTCTCTTCGCTTATTGAGCAGATTCCGTATGGTTCCGTATTAGAACAATTCCGGATCAGTGTTCTGAGTTCGTCGATTGTCGGCATTTTCCAGTCGCCGAAGCCGCCCTCGGCAAGATCTTCGCAGAATGCAGTAAGACTCTCCAATGTAGGTGTGTCTGCAAGGTAATATTTTTCCGACCAAATCAAACCAGTATGAGGATCCTGCCATATCCCCTCCCCGTCCGTATCGCCGTGATCAGGATTCTCCTCATTATCAGGCTCATCCGTATCACTGATGTCATCATCGCCGCTTGTTGTACCGGAATCGGGCACATCCGCATCACTGACGTCTTCATCAGCGCCTGCCGTACCGGAACCGCCGCAGCCGGCAAACAGGATAAACTGTACCGATATTGCCGAAACCAAGAAAATTTTGAGGAATTTTTTCATGACGACCCCGCTAAAAAAACATAACAAAATAAACCGGCAGATAGATAATTTTTCCTTTTTGTGTCACAGCTCTTT
>JAGAAT010000122.1 GCA_017615095.1 bacterium | reverse complement strand
CTGTCTCAGAATACAGGAACAAATTCGTTATAAAAGGCGGCATTCTTATTTCCGTGCTTGTCGGATTACAGACCCGTTCGACAATGGATCTTGATGCAACTGCAAGAGGCATAACTCTAACAGAAGAGAATATTACGGCAATAATCGATGAAATCTGCGGTGAATCGGTTGGTGACGATGTTGTTTTCAGCTTCATTTCTGTTGCCCCTATCAGAAAAGACGATAAATACGGCGGTTACAGAGTCAGACTCAATGCCATTTATGAATCCCTGATCACTCCGCTTTCGATCGATATTTCCACTGGAGATATAATTACACCGAAACCCGTAAAATATAATGTTTCCGGCATTTTCGATGCCGATTTGCAATTCTCTTTATGGGGTTACAACACCGAAACAATACTCGCAGAAAAAGCGGAAAGTATTCTGTCTCGCGGCGTTTTGAATACGCGGCCGCGTGATTTTTACGATATTTATATTTTATGTACGACAAAAGAATATGACAAGGCTGTTTTCAAAGAAGCTTTGCTTGCCACTTCCAAACACAGAGAAACTTTTGAGAAAATTGCCGACATTCCGCATATTCTGGACACTATCAAGGTGAGCAGCGAGTTGAAAAAGCAGTGGGAACAATACCGCGCAAAATTTTCATACGCGAAAAACATCTCTTACGAACAGACGGTTGGAGAATTGAGAAAGTTATTGCTTTAATATAACTGAAGAGTTCTTTAATTTAAGAACATTCCCCCTCTTTAAACAGTTTCATCATTTCATTAGTGATTATTTTGCCTCGCTTTTTTTCAGAAATTCTTCCAGCAGCGTTCTTTAAGAAAAGTTTTTATGATTTCAATATCTTCGCCTTCATAGAAAGCAACAAGAAGAATTTTCACTCATTCTTCACCTCTTAGGGAACTTTTTCGCCGGTTTCTTAGCACAAAGTTCCCTAAAAAACAAGGTTAGATCTGAAATCACTTAATGACTCAAGAAAACTTGCCGTCACCTTGGAACCACCTAAAATGTCGCGGTTTTTGCATGGAGATAAAGGGAAGGTTATGAGAGTAATAATTGTCGGAGCCAGCAAGGTCGGGTTCGCACTCGCCAGACATATCACCAGAGAGGGTTACGATCTTGTTGTCATTGATAGGGATCCTGAGAAGGTCGACGCCATTACCGATGCATTCGACTGCAACGGCTATGTCGGCAACGGATGCTGTTCCGAACTGCTCAGAAAATGCGGCATCGATTCGGCTTCGGTGTTTGTAGCGGTAACGAAGGACGACGAAACGAACATTCTCTGCTGCAGCGCGGCTAAAAAACTGGGTGTAAAGCGCACGATAGCGGCTGTCAGGGGTCCTGAATACGAAAAAGAGATGAGCTTTCTTACTGATAAACTCGGTGTCGATCTTCTCATCAATCCTGACAGGGCGGCAGCCGAGGTCGGGATCAAGATGCTGCGATACGCCGAGACAGTCGAGCGGGAGATGTTCGGAAACGGAGCCGTTCACCT
The DNA here is from genome assembly GCA_017615095.1 of bacterium. GTDB lineage: Bacteria > UBP6 > UBA1177 > UBA1177 > UBA1177 > UBA1177. The sequence goes on along the minus strand of JAGAAT010000122.1, from coordinate 1,525 downwards.
CTCTGCGGTAGAGATATGCGGAAACGGAGTTCTCGCCGGTGTGAAGCTCCCTTCCGTCCAGAAGGTGCTGGAGGCAAAGATACTGATCTGTGCTATCGACCGCGGAGGCAGAGTCTTCACCCCGTCCGGTCAGGATGAGATCAAAACCGGCGACAAGATCGTCTTCGCCGCCGAGGAAGCGGATATGGAAAAAACGCTGAATAAGCTGAGGATCACCGAGAGAAGGCTGAAAAAAGCCGTTATAGTCGGTGCGAGCAATGTCGGTTACTACATGACGGGGATCCTGCTCAGACGCGGGATCAAAGTTACGGTTATCGACAATGACGAGGGGCGCTGCCGCCAGATGCTCGAGTGCTTTCCGAAGGCGGATGTCGTCAACGGTGACGGAACGGATTCGGAACTCATGGAAAAGGAGCTGAAAGGGGCTGACGCCTGCGTGGCAGCAACCAGCCGTGATGAGGAAAACCTTGTAATATCAATGTTTGCTAGGTCCTTCGGAACGGACAGGATCGCCGCTGTAATTGACAATATCGATTACGAAACAATGCTTAAAAAAAGCGGTGTCAACCATATTTTTTCGACGCAGGACGTGGCGCTTATCGACATAATCAAGGATGTGCGCCTGCTCGACAACGGAACTGATGAGACAGACAGTTCGATGAAGTGGCTCTACGCCCTCAATTCCGGATCGATAGAGGCTGCGGAATTCGAGGTCGGAACAGATTTCAAGCTGCAGGGAATACTGTTCAGGGACGACTCCTTCAAACTGAAGCCCGGCATACTGATCGCTGTCATCATGCGCGGCGGCAGTGTCGAGATCGCAGGCGGGAACTCGAAGATCCTGCCCGGGGATCATGTCATAGTCGTTTCGGCGGAACACAGGATCCTGAGCCTTGCCGATATTGTAGGATAGTATTTGCGGAAGTTGTGATATGGAACACTTGCTCTCGGGACTGCTTTTCATACTGTTTATGATCGTAGCGATCACTGTATTCAACGAAAAAACCTTTAAAATATCAAACGATATAGCCCTTGTGCTTTTTTCATTCCTGATTGCCGGATGCGTGAAGATACTTGAGGCGATGGGATTCATTGATTTCGAGACGAGTATGGTGGGCAGGATAGCCGACTTCAATTTCCAGGAATTCCTGATGGACGGGATACTCTGCTTCATGCTCTTTTCCGGCGCGAGCGGGGTCAACTTCAACCGCTTCGTGAAAAACATCAAGTCGATAAGTATGCTCGCACTGCTCTCCACCGTAATTTCATCCTTTGTCTACGGAGGGATATTCTATCTTTTTTCTCTTCTCTTCAGTCTCGATTTTTCAATATGGCTCTGCATACTGCTCGGCTGCATAGTTTCGCCTACCGACCCTATCGCGGCAACGAGCATCCTCAAAAAGGCGGGGCTTTCCAAAAACGTATCGACAGTCATCGAAGGAGAGTCGCTTTTTAACGACGGGACAGGTGTCGCCGTCTTTGTTTGCGTCAAAAATATCGTCAATGATGTTTCGGACTTGAGCTT
>JAGAAT010000121.1 GCA_017615095.1 bacterium | reverse complement strand
TATCTACATCCAGGAAGACAATCCGATCCCGACTCCGAAAATAGACTTTGTGGACTCCGCCAACAGACCCGTCAGTCAACAGCATTGAAACAGAACAGCGAAAACTCGGAATATATCTCCCAAAGAAGGCGCCGCTTCACGCTTGTCGCGCTTTTCTTCATAATTTTCGGCTGCGCGCTTTACATCATGAGTGCTGTCCAAAAGCTTCTGGCGGAGTACGACATCGAGACCATCAACCCTGCCCAGGAGGTCGTCAACTACTTCTTTCCGTCGGAATCTGAGGATGTTGCATCCAAGGGCGACACAAGCAGGGCGACAGACGGAGTCTCCACGAATCTGCTGAAGGATCCGGTCCTTATGCCCTTTTCCGTTGACGGTGACCGGCTTTTGCTGAACGGCAGCTTCTCCGTCGGCAAAGAGAAGGTCGAAAACGCCGTCTTCTCGGTCGAACGGCACGGGAGCATCACATACTCGGTCGGTTTTTCGTCGAATGTCCCGCAGCTCTTCTGCAAAGGCGCGGTCCAGAACGACGCGAAACAGTTTTTTATCTACTTTTGCGAAAAAAAACACAAATCATAGAGGGAGAAATTTATGTTTGAAGGTACAACCATCATCTGCGTGAGAGACAGATCCTCGGTCGTTGTCGCCGGAGACGGTCAGGTGACATTCGGTCACACTGTCCTGAAGGGCAACGCTAACAAGCTGAGAAGGCTCGGGAACGACAGAATCATCGCCGGTTTTGCCGGTTCGACATCGGATGCCGTCACGCTTTTCGAAATTTTCGAGGAGAAGCTCAAGAAATACAACTATCAGCTCAAAAAATCGGCTGTAGAGCTGAGCCGTGCATGGAGAAAGGACCGCGTTCTCGGCAAACTCGAAGCTCTCCTGCTTGTCGCGGACGAGGAGAGCACTCTCCTGATCTCAGGCAGCGGAGATGTAGTTGAACCCGAAAAAAATATCATCGCGATCGGTTCCGGCGGATCCTACGCCTATGCCGCGGCAGTCGCACTTGCCGAAAACACGAAGCTTTCAGCACGCGATATCGCACTGAAATCGTTGAAGATTGCATCCGAGATCTGCATCTACACGAACTCGAATTTCACAACTGAAGAACTAAAAACGAACGGAGGTAAAAAATGAGCAGCTGTTCCGTCGATCAACTGACACCGAGACGCATCGTTGAGGAGCTCAACAGGTTCATAATCGGTCAGGACGAAGCAAAAAAGGCCGTTGCGATCGCCCTCAGGAACCGCTGGAGACGCGCTCAGATCAAAGACCCGTTCCTCCGCAAGGAGATAACCCCGCGCAACATTCTGATGTCCGGTCCGACTGGCGTTGGAAAAACCGAGATAGCACGTAGACTTGCCGAGATCTCAAAGGCGCCATTCCTCAAGGTCGAGGCGACAAAATTCACCGAGGTCGGATATGTCGGCAGAGACGTCGAGTCGATGATAAAGGATCTCGTCAAGCACGCTGTGAACGAGGTGAAAAAGGAGGAGACAGAACTCGTTCTCGAAAAGGCTAAGGCGATAGCCGAAGAGAGGGTCCTCGACCTTCTGAACGTGCCGAATCCTGACAAACTGGATCCTGAAGACAGCGATTACGAATCAAAACGCAAACGCCAGCAGGATTACCGCAAAAAGATGCTCGACAAGCTGAGAAAAGGAGAGCTTGACGGAAAAAAGATCAACGTCCAGCTGAGCCAGCAACTTCCGTCGATGCCCTTTTTCGAGGTGGTCGGAGGCTCGATGGACGACATCGGTTCGGCTATCAAGGATATGATGAGCAACATTATGCCGGCATCTTCGAAGGAGAAGACGGAATCGGTTCAGGAGGCTCTCAAAAATATAACCCAGATCGAAAGTTCCAAGATGCTCGACAACGACAAAATCGTCGAACGTGCGGTAGACTGGGTCGAAAACGACGGGATAATCTTCATCGACGAGGTCGACAAGATCATCGCATCGAACTCTTCGCACGGTCCCGACGTGTCCCGCGAAGGCGTTCAGCGCGACATCCTTCCGATCGTCGAGGGCTGCACAGTCAACACGAAGTACGGTCCGGTCAAAACAGACCACATCCTCTTCATCGCGGCTGGAGCCTTCCACACGACCTCTCCCGAGGATCTGATCCCGGAGCTTCAGGGGCGTTTCCCGATCAAGGCAGAGCTCAAATCGCTCACGAAGCAGGATTTCGTAAGGATCCTGACAGACACTGAAAACTCGCTTCTGATACAGTATTCGGCGCTTCTGAAATCCGACGAAGAGAACATAACGCTGAACTTTCAGCCCTCAGGCATCGAGGAGATAGCCGAGCTAGCATTCAACATGAACAGCACGACGCAGGATATCGGAGCAAGAAGGCTCCAGACGATCCTGGAAGTCATACTTGAAGACATCTCCTTCAACGCTCCGGAAAAACGCGGTGCAAAGATAAAAATCGACAGGGCTTTTGTCCAGAAGTGGTTCAAAGTCGCTCAGAAAAACGAAAAACTTCTCAACAACTTCATAATTTAGGTTAATCTTTTTCCACTTTGACAGGTTTGATGTGCCAGATCTCTTCGGCATACTCGCGGATCGTACGGTCTGATGAGAACTTTCCGCTTCTGGCGGTGTTGAGGATCGACATGCGCGTCCAGGCAGCCTTGTCACGGTAGACAGCCTCCACGCGGTCCTGCATCTCGATGTACGAACGGTAGTCGGCAAGCAGCATGTAGTTGTCACCGTAATCGACAAGCCCGTTGAAAAGCTGCGAGAAGATATGCGGCTCATCCCTGTTGAAGAAATCGCCGTTGATCATATCGAGGACCTCGCGAAGCTCCGGATCGGTCTCGTAGAGGCGCCTCGGGTTGTAGCCCGCCATCTTCGCCTCGACGACTTCATCCGCCTTCATCCCGAAGATGAAGATGTTCTCCGCGCCGACCTCTTCGAGCATCTCGACATTCGCGCCGTCAAGTGTTCCTATCGTCATTGCGCCGTTGAGCATGAACTTCATGTTCCCCGTGCCGCTCGCCTCGAAGCCGGCAGTCGATATCTGCTCGGAAAGTTCGCTTGCGGGGATGACCTTTTCAGCCATCGAAACTGAGTAGTTCGGGAAGAAAAATACGTTGAGCTTCTTGTTTACGTCGGGATCGGCGTTGACTACGGCGGCGACAGAATTTATCAGCTTGATGATCTGCTTCGACGCATAGTAACCCGGTGCAGCCTTGCCTCCGAAGATCTTGGTCCTCGGCACGAAATCGCCGTTAGGATCGCGCTTGATGCGGTTGTAGAGCGTGATCGTGTGAAGGACGTTCAGCAGCTGCCGTTTGTACTCGTGCATCCTTTTGATGTGGACATCGAACATCGAATCGAGGTTGAGATCGAAGCCCCAGTGCTCCATCGCATAGCTCTTGAGGTCGCGTTTCGCGTTGAGTTTAGCCTCTGCCCACGCGTTGCAGAAATCGGGATCATCGACATACTTTTCAAGCCCTCTGAGCTCGTCGAGATCGAGGGTCCAGCCTTTGCCGATTTTCGAGGTTATGAGCTTCGAGAGATTCGGGTTTGCCTGCAGGAGCCACCTTCTCGGCGTGATCCCGTTCGTCTTGTTGTTGAATTTTCCAGGGTATATCTCGTTGAAATCGCGGAAGATCGTGTTCTTCAGGATCTCGGTATGAAGTGCACTCACACCGTTGACCGAATAGCTGCCGACGACCGCCAGATTCGCCATCCTGACGAACTTCCCGCCGGATTCCTCAATGATCGAAACATCACCTGCCCGGTTGATCCCGAAATTATGGAAATCCCTGACTTCATTGATGAATCTGCGGTTGATCTCATAAATTATCTGAAGCTGGCGCGGCAGGAGCGAGCCCATGATCTCGACATCCCACTTCTCGACAGCCTCCGGCAGGACCGTGTGGTTCGTGTAGGCGAAAGTCCTGCGTGTGATCTCCCAAGCCTCGATCCAGCCGAGCCCCTCCTCGTCGATGAAGATCCTCATCAGCTCAGGGATGGCGATGCTCGGATGGGTGTCGTTGAGCTGGATCACGACCTTGTCTGCAAAGTTCGAAAAGTTCTCCCTGCCGTGGATCTTCTTGTGGTGCCTGATGATGTCCTGAAGCGTCGCCGAGACGAAGAAGTACTGCTGCTTGAGCCTCAGGACCTTGCCTGCGTAGACGTTGTCGTTCGGATAGAGGACCTTCGAAATGTTTTCGCTCAGGTTCTTGTCGTTGACCGCCGCAAGGTAGTCTCCGCTGTTGAAGTAGTTGAAGTTGAACTCGTTCGTGCTCTTAGCCTGCCACAGGCGGAGGTTGTTGACCGTCTCTGTGTCGTAGCCCGGGATCGGAACATCGTATGCAAGAGCGATGACATCTTCGGTATCGATAAGCTTGTAGGTGTACTCCTGGTTCCCTTTCGGCTCGCAGACGACGCGGCCGCCGAAGCGGACTCTGTACTCAAGATCGGGGCGGCAGATCTCCCACGGGCAGGTATATTTCAGCCAGTTGTCGGGAACTTCGACCTGGTATCCGTTCTGGATATCCTGCCTGAAAATACCGTATTCGTACCTGATGCCGTAACCGTATGCAGGAAGGCTCAAAGTCGCCATCGAATCGAGGAAACACGACGCAAGTCTGCCCAGACCGCCGTTGCCGAGCCCCATATCCGGCTCCAGATCGCGGAGCTTGTCGAGGTCGAAACCCGTCTTTGCAACGAGTTCGCGGGCTTCGTCGTAGCAGTCGAGATTCATCAGCATGTTGTCCAGAAGGCGCCCCATCAGAAATTCCATCGAAAGGTAGTAAAGACGCTTGGTCTTGCTGCCGCGGTAAACATGCTGTGTCCTCAGCCAGTCACGGATCAGCCTGTCGCGAAGGGCATTCGAAAGGCTGAGAAAAATATCTCTCGAACGTGCAGTAGTGCGGTCCTTGACACGCGAATATTCGATGGTCGTCAGAAAATCGCGCTCAAGCGTCGAGCAGCTCTCGTCTATCAGATCGGTAAAAAATATTGAATCGTTATTCTTAGTCATAATCTCCTCCAAAAAATTTTCGTCCGAGCTTACAGTGAAATTTCAAATTTAACAACAAATTCGATAATCGCCTCCACAACTGTTCCGTCTTTCAGTTTCCCCTGCGTGAAGCGGTATTTTTTTACGGCTTCAAGTGCCGATCCTGAGAAAAGTTCATGGTCGCTTTTGAGGACCTTCGCCTGTATGACGCTCCCCTTTTCGGAAATCACGAGCTCGAGCCTCACCTCTCCTTCGACCCCCTCCTCCTCAAGAGACGGCGGATAGTCGGGAGCCGCCGGCGAGATGACCTTCGGAACGATCCCAAGCTCCGAAGCACGGTAGGGCGTCTTCCTGACCGCCTTTCCCTCGTCAGCCCCAGCAACAGCCGTTTCGCCGCTGCCTGTTCCGCCGTCGACACCCTGTGAAGGCAGCTCCTGAGCCGCGTCAGGCACTGCGTCACCCTTTTCAGCTGTTTCAGCTTCAGCAGCCTCTACCGGAGGCTCTGGAGAGATCTCATCTTCGACCCTTTCCAGCGGCTTATCGACATGCTCGAGCGGTTTTTCTACCTTTTTGGGCTTGGCGGCACGCTTCGGCACCTCCTGCCTCTTCGGAGGCTCAGACTGCACCTTTTCAGGCTCATCGCTTTTTACGTCAGAGATGAAGAGACGGACGATGTTATCAGTATAACTTTCTGATTTCACGAATGATTTTACAGCCAAAGCAATAAAGAAAAATAGGATCAGGTGCAGCATTACCGACAAAACAAGCGCCGCAGTCACCCTCCATTTTTTCATCACTCGCCGCCCCAGAGTGACGCAAATTCTTCGACAGTCACGATAGCCCGGACGATCGAATCGGGATCTTCCCGAAGCTCAGGGATAGAGACGCTCTTTTCAAGTGAAAACGGCCCGACCTTTTCACGCCTGAGAGCCGTCATAGTCGCACCGCAGCCCAGAAAATCACCGATATCGGCGACAAGCGACCTGATGTAAGTCCCCTTCGAGCAATCGACGCAAAAGCCGAGCCTGTTATCTGTAAGTTTTCGGATTTTCAAGGATTTTATCTCGACCTCTCGGGGCTTCATCTCCGGCATTCTGCCTGCTCTGGCAAGCCTGTAGGCACGGATCCCGTCTATTTTCAAGGCACTGAAAGCCGGAGGGACCTGAGATATCACTCCGGTAAAATTCTGCTCTACAGCCCGGCAGTCCAGCGACTCGAAATCGAACTTGACCCCGCTCGGAACAAGCTCCGTCCCGCAGTCGAAACTTGCACTGCGGAAACCCAGAACAAGCTCCCCGCTGTAACTCTTTTCCGCATTGGCGGCAAGCGAAATTAGCTTTGTCGCCCCCCTTCCGACGGCAACGACCAGAAGCCCTTCGGCAAGAGGATCCAAAGTCCCGCAAAACCCTGCTTTTCTGACGCCCAGAATGTGCCTCAGGCAGTTCAGTTCACCGTTCGAGGAGTACCTCTTCTGTTTGTTCAGAAGTAGAAAAAAATCCTGCGGAAGCTCAAAAGTCATCAAAATCTCCGCTCATTTAAAGCACATAGAGAGCAGCGATCGAAAGGAGGATCAAGTAGACCGCAAACGGATAAAGCACCGTCTTTTTCATCATAAAGACAAGGAGCTTCAGCGCGGCAAGACTCGAAGCAAACGAGGAAACAAAGCCCGCTGCAATGACTCCGAAGTCGATAGCTCCTACCCCGTCAGCCTTGACAAGCTCGAGAGCCAGAGCCCCAAGAATAGCGGGGATAGCAAGCATGAACGAGAACTCGACCACCCTTTCAGCCTTGATTTTTCTCAAAATACCGCCGGAAATCGTCGAGCCGGAACGCGAAACACCGGGAAGAACGGCAATACCCTGGAAAAAACCGATGACAACAGCATCCTTCCAGTTGATCTCACGATCCTCCGTCGCCCTCTTGAAACCGAACTGCGCAAAAAGCAGCAGCATTGCCGTAAAGGCGAAAGCCGGCATCAGCATCAGCGGATTCTCCTTGATCCCTTCGAGCATCGGCTTCGTCACCACGAGCATCGCAGTTGTGACCGCAGTGCTTATCAGCATCATCAAAACGTATCTGTGCGAATCGTTGACACCCTTTTTGAAACTGAAAAAACCGCTCACAAGGGCAAAAAGCTTCTTTCTGAAAAATATAAAAACCGCAAGAAGCGACGCCACATGCAGCAGGATGTCGTAAAGCAGCGGAACATCCTTGTGTCCGAGCAGCTTCTCCATAAAAACCAGATGCCCTGAAGAACTTACCGGCAGGAACTCCGTGAGCCCCTGCATGATCCCCAGAACGATTGAATCGATGATCGTCATGGTTATGCCTCCTTATTTTTAAAACTGCTCCCCAGGGAGCTGTCTGCTTGCTGACTGTGGAGTGTGTCTGTTTTTTCACACACGCCCTCGGCACTTCGTGCCACCCACTCTAGCTTAGAGGGGGAATTTGAGAACTCCTCCCCTAAGTTAGGGGAGGTGCCGCTTGCGGCGGTGGAGTGTGTTGTATTTGTTGGCGTGTGTAATCTTAAAATATTTTGTATTTTCATTTCCATTATTCCTCAAACGGACATACGCCTTCTTCTTTGCAGTAACACTCCATGTCTCTCAGGATAAATGGTGTCGAACTAACTTTCTGATATAATAGCCATTTTCCTTCGAATTCGGCATCTCCGTAAGGATATACTGGAATGCCATCATATTCTGAATCATCATCCATTTTTTTCATGCAATAGGATTTTTTAGATTTCAGGTTATAATAGCAAAGTTTATTTGCCATTATTTGAGATTGACTGCCCATATCGAAAGCTTCTTCATAAAGTAGCATATTTCCGTTGAACATATTGATTATAAAGC
>JAGAAT010000120.1 GCA_017615095.1 bacterium | reverse complement strand
TATCGATCCCGTTGACGAGAATCCGACCCCGTCGCACGCAATGAATGACGGTGTCGATTTTTATCCTGCTCCGTCGATTGTTCTTTTCGGGCACCACTTTTCATCGATTGCCGGTGCAGGTCCTATCGTCGGTCCTATCGTTGCGGTAACGTGCTTCGGCTGGGGTCCGGCCGCTATCTGGCTGCTTGTCGCCGGTGTCTTCATCGGTGCGGTCCACGACTATCTTTCGCTTATGATTTCGGTTCGTCATCAGGGCGTCAGCATTCCCGACACGGCTGAAAAATACGTTTCGAAAAAGGCGAAATTCCTGTTTCTGGTTTTTGTCTGGCTCACTATTGTTCTTGTCATCGCCGTTTTCGGCAACCTTGCCGCAACTTCGATGATCACGAAACCGGAACTCGTTATTCCGACATTCGCGCTCATTCCGCTTGCAATGCTTTTCGGCGTCATCAACAAAAACAGATGGCTTCCGCTTTGGGCGAACACGATCATTGCGATTGCCGGACTCATTTTCCTCATCTGGCTCGGTTTCCAGTTCCCGATTACGATCGGCACGAAGGAAACGGCTTATTCGATCTGGTTCACGCTCCTTATGATCTACGGATTCGTTGCTTCGGTTACTCCCGTTTGGATTCTTCTCCAGCCGCGTGACTACATTTCAAGTTGGGTCCTTATCCTCGGAATTTCGCTTGCCTTCATCGGAATTTTCATCGTCCATCCCGACATGAATGCTCCTTTCGTCATTGCCGAGACTTTCAAGGATTCCTCGCAGGGACCGCTTGTTCCTTTCCTTTTCATCGTCATTGCCTGCGGCGCTGTTTCGGGCTTCCACAGTATCATCGCTTCGGGAACGACTTCCAAACAGCTTGACAGAGAGAAAGACGCTATGTTCGTCGGCTTCGGCGGAATGCTCATGGAAACGGTAATCGGTATCGTCTGCGTCATCATCGCCGGTGCGGCGATAAAGTGGGGAACGGGTGAGAACGAGCTTCAGTGGATATTCAAAAATTCAGGCGGAGCACTAGGCGTTTACGGAAACGGCTTCGGCAGACTCACATCCTTTATTTTCGGTAATGAGGTCGGAGTAGTGATCGGCATCACGATCGTCAACGTCTTCATTATGACGACTCTTGACACAAGCGTCAGACTTGCGAGATTCCTCACGAACGAGATGATCGGCGACAAACTTCCGGCAAAACTCCAGAACAAGTTCTTCTACACGGTAGTTGCAATAATCCCGGCATTCCTGCTCGGCATCACCGATTCGTGGGCAAGCGTATGGCCCCTTTTCGGCGCAGCCAACCAGCTTGTCGCGGCACTTGTTTTCATAATTCTGACAGCTTACTTCTATTCGAAAAACAAACCGATCAAATACACGCTCTGGGCAACGGTCTTCATGCTCACAATGACGATTTTTGCACTCTGCTGGATGATCTGGAAATACTTTGTCAAAGCTCCCAACTACTTCCTCGGTTCTGTCGCAGTTGTCCTTGTCGTTCTTGCGGTGCTTATGATCATTGAAGGCTGCGGGAAGATCAAGTCGATGAAGTCTCAGGCGAAAGCTGTAGAACCGCAAAAATAAATCCTCGGCGATCCCTTATTTTCCCTAATTTAGCTTGACTTGATTCGCTACTTCCGTAAACTGCACTGAGTTTTTTATTTTGGCTTGAAAACACGAATCAGAGAGGAGATTGTCGTGGAAAAAATTAAGGCAAACAAGCTTAAAGAGTACAGAGAGCAGAAGCTTATCAGCAAGTCAGAGCTTGCAAGAGAGGCTGAGATCTCTCTCGTCACAATAGATCGCATCGAGAAGGGCTACGACTGCCGCCTTTCCACCAAAAGAAAAATCATCGAGGCTCTCGGTCTCGATATCGATGACAAAGAGGAGATATTCCCGGAATAGCAACATCCAATTCACGAGGCTTGCAAATGAAAAAACTTAACCTTTTCTGCCTGGGGCTGGCGGCGTTTCTGGCACTTGTTTTCGCAGGTTGCTCATCGTCGAAAAGTGACGCCGAAAAGACGCTCGACACCTATTTCAACCTGTTGAAATCAAAGAATTTTGCCCGCGCATGGGATATGCTTGACAGCGAATCTCAGGAGATCGTCGGACAGCAGAAATTCATCGAAGACGCTCAGAATATAGCTGCTAACGCGATGTTCCTGCAGAATAAGCCGATCAAGCTCAATCAGGACGGCACGAAGGCTATAATCGAGACCGAATACACCGGACAGAAGGCGGCTTTCAACAAGCTTCCCGACGCAAAGATCACATTCTACGTCAACAAAAACGGCGACAAGTGGCAGATCCGTCTCGAGGAGCGCATCAACAAGATACTTGAAGAACAGAAGCGCGACTCCATCGAGATCCCGATCGATCCCGAGCTCATCGAGACAGCAAAACTTTACAAGGACAAGATCGAAGTCCGCGACCTCCGCAACGGTGAAGTCGAGTTCGGCAACGGTCAGACCCAGTACATGATGGATGCGATAGTCAAGAACAATACCGACAAGTATCTCAGCTATGTCGGTGTTCTGGTCAAATTCATGGATGACAAAGAGGAAAAGGTCCTCTTCGAAAAGACCTTCTTCGTCATCTATACGAGACAGATCGAAGAGATCTACCCGATCGCTCCCGGCGAAGAGAAGAACATCATCATCCCGGGCTACGACGCCGGCGATATCGACGGCAACTGGACAGGCAAGCTTCAGTGGGAGGTATCCGCTGTCAAGGTCGCAACGCCTGCCGAGATGATCAAGATCGAGGATCTCAACCTTCCCAAGAAAAAATAGTTCCTGATAATGGTCGTAATTTCCCAACTCGTTTCCGAATTAACAGAAAAGATCGAAAAGCTCGAGCGGCAGTTCAACCTCTATTTTATCGGTCAGGAGAAGCGTCCTCCGCTTCCGGCTCTGGACAAGCTCAAGCGCGAAGTCAACGTACTTATGACGGCTTCGATGGGGTCAAAAAACCTTGCCGAGCAGCACCTGGCGACCCAGCTTCTCAACCGCTTTACGGTCTATCGTCAGAAGTGGGAAAAGTATGTCACAGACATCGAGGAGGGGAGGGCTAAGCCAGGTTCGCACTTCTTCGGCGGTCTCGGCAGCGGCGGATTTGCCAGGTCGATGCAGCAGGATCTGGAGGCTGTACAGCGCGAAAAGGACAACATGGCGTTCAGAATGAGCGCGATGATCGACGAGACTGCGCAGAAATTTGTCGAAATGAGCAAACGCCTAGCCAACAAAAACTACAGCATCGAATCTGTAACGGAAATGCTCGAAAAGAAGATCGGCGATATCCGCCAGAAGATGGGTGATGATTTCACATTTGACGTCTATTTCGAGGACGGCAAGGTCAAGATCAAACCGAAAAAGAACTGATTTGAATTGAATTTTTAGGGATCGTTTCTGATTTAAAGGGCGGTGTTATTCTAATCCGCACGCCTCTCTTGCCTTTCTTTCAGCTTCCTGAATGGAAGAGAGGTCGTTTACAGTGTATTCGAATCTTTCGCCGTTTACTTCGTAGTAACCCTCTGTTGTGTTGGAGCAGACTTTCATCGAGCCGTTGGGGCAATCCTCTGGCTCACCGCAG
>JAGAAT010000119.1 GCA_017615095.1 bacterium | reverse complement strand
ATAGCCGCAGCCCTCACGGAGCCTGATCTCGCGCAGGTCGCGCACCAGATTCTTGAAGGTGTTCGTATTCAGCGAAGCCCTCTCAAGGATCGACTCAGCGACCTTGAAAAGCTCTTCGTCCCTTTGAAGAGCCTCGACGACCTTGGGAGCTATCCCGCGTGTTTCAAAAACCGACATGCTATCTCACCCGCTGTCTTACGTTCATGCTCTTCTGCTGGTTCCTGATCATCTTGTTCTGAAGACGGGAGATCCCCTTTTTGTCAAGAAGCAGCTGATACCACTGGTCGCCGTACTTTTCCATATTGAATTCGCGGTTGTTCTGAAGTGCGTTCAGATGCTCCTGGATCTTCGGATTGTCCGGCATCACCTTCAGCGCCCTCGACAGCATATCCATCGCCTTCTGAGGCTCGTTAAGCTCCTCCTGATAGAGATAAGCGACAGCCGAATAGACGAACGGATCCTTCTTGTTGAAGCGTATCAGAAGCTCGATATCACGCTCAAGCGTCTCGGTTTTTTTGTTTTTGATGTGACCGATGATCATCAGAAGATAACCGATCATCATGCGCGGATTCGAGTTGACGAGATACTTGTACGCTTCGCCGAACTTGCGCTGAGAGTAGAGGATCACTCCGATCTGAGTATCGATCCTCGCCTTCACGAAAAGCGCGTACTTGTTGTACTTGTAGCCCTGCTTGAGCTCCTCGATGATCTGGTCGTAAGTCTGCTTCTGAAGCTCCGGATTCGGCATCATCGCCGCTGCCTGAAGGCGTCTCGAAAGCTGGCTATCGACAACCACCTTCTTCGAAAAATAGTTGTTGAAGAAGATAAAACCCGCTATCAGAGCGATGATCCCGATAAAGATGCCGAAGCCGACATTTATGAAAAAACCCGCCAGAAAACCGAGCACCAGACCGATGCCCGCAGCAATCAACAGACTGTACATTCGCCGTATCCTCCTGAAAAACCTGTTAAACTAATTTGAGACAAGGATCCTCTTCCCATTGCCTTTTTCTTCTATAAAAAATGACCGCTGTCTAGTCATAGCAGAATCGAGCTGCATCATTCTCGCAGCAGACAACTCCCTGAATTCACCGGAAATATCAAACGGAGCCGCCCAAATCCGCTCGTAGGTGAACTGCATCGGATCGACCGGTTTCCCGTCCTTCAGAACAGTGAAATGGAGATGCGGGGCAGTCGATCTGCCCGTAGAGCCGGCACCCGCGATTATGTCGCCGCGCCTGACCTCGGCACCCGGAACAGTCATAAACTTGTTGAGATGCCCGTAGACAGTGCGGAGCCCGTTGCCGTGGTCGATCACGACCGCCTTTCCCAGCCCGCCCTTCTTATCGGCGAAGATCACCCTGCCGCTCTCCGCCGCACGGACCGGAGTATTCAAACGCGCCAGGATATCCACACCGCTGTGAAACCTCTTCTTTTTCTTGTTGAACGGGTCGTGGCGTTCGCCGAAATAGCTCGTGACACGCCCGCTGTCGATCGGCGTCCGGAACTCTCCTGGAGGCGAAATCAGCATCGAATGCCCCGAAAGGAAGTAGTCGCCGTAGATCGAATCGCGGAAGGCTGTCATCGAAAATTCGCCGAGAGTCGCGCTCTTCACCGCAAAACCGAGGATCCCGTAGGTCTTCACAAGTATCCCCTTGTCGAAGATCCCCTTGACGATGAAGGCTATCGAATCGCCGGGGCGCAGCTTGTCAAGGATGCCCCAATCCCACACCAGCCGCTCCTTTGCGATCTCGTAGAACTGCGGATCGTCCTTTGAAAGCGAATCCTTGATCGCGAAATACTTCACGACCGTCCTGACATTCAGTTCGATCGGCACATTCTCGATCTTGCTGAACTCGTCGCCGTCGCGGACGAACGAGATCCTTTCGCCCTTCGAGTTGTTTTTGTAGTGGTGCAGATCATACGAGACCACCCGCGAGCCGCGCTGAGTCACCTCCAGGACATCTCCCGTCATAAAGCGCGTCAAGCCGACATGCTTCCGGTAGAGCCTCTTCACCTCACCGAAGATCTCTTCGCCGAGGATCTGCTTCAAAAAGTTTTCAGCATCATCGCTGTTGTCGGAAATCTGCAAAAAATATGAAAAACCGGACTTAGGACCGCTCTTGTTGTCCCAATCGACCTTGAAACTGGTATCGACCAGCTGCATCCGCTCGTAACCGTAGTACGCAGCAACTGCGGAAGCCGCGATCAGAAGAAGTACCAGAAGCCGTTTGAACATGACAACTATTTAACTTCACTCACAATTCTTTCGCTAGTCGCAACGTCGAAGAAATGGATCCTGTCGTGTTTTGCGTTGAATCCCACGCTGTCGCCGAGCTTTAAGCCCTGGACCTGCGCCGACTGAGCCTCGACCGTGATCTTGACGCCCTCGGAGACAAGCACATGGACAAGCGAAAGCCTGCCAAGAGTCTCGACGATCTCGACATGACCGGTAAACTCCGCCCCGGATCCGGCAAGCTCGAAATCCTGCGGTCTCACACCCAGAACGACCTTTGCGCAGTCGAGCCGTTTTTCGATCTCTAGCCTGACGCCCTTAGCCGTAAGGATCTGATTTTTATCATTGTTTTCAACATCAAGCGTAACAAAGTTCATCGACGGATTTCCGATGAAACCGGCAACGAAGATGTTTTTCGGAGTATCGAAAAGCTCCGACGGCGTACCGACCTGCTGGATGATACCGCCGTTCAGGACAACGATCCTGTCGGCAAGAGTCATCGCCTCGACCTGATCGTGAGTGACGTAAATGATCGTCGTTTTCAGCCTCTCGTGAAGGTTTTTGAGCTCGACGCGCATCTGCGTTCTGAGCGAAGCATCAAGGTTGGAAAGCGGCTCGTCGAAAAGGAAGACCTTGGGGTTCCTGACGATCGCCCTGCCCATCGCGACCCTCTGGCGCTGACCGCCGCTCATCTGCTTCGGGAGCCTGTCGAGAAGATGCGTGATCCCCAGAAGTTTAGCGACCTCTTCGACACGCCTGTCGATCTCAGCCTTGTCGAACCTGCGGACCTTCAGCGCAAAGGAGATGTTTTCACGCACAGTCATATGCGGATAGAGAGCGTAACTTTGGAAAACCATCGCGATATCACGATCCTTCGGTTCGAGATCGTTCACGACCTTGTCGCCGATCCTGATCGTTCCGCTCGTAGCCGTCTCAAGCCCTGCCAGAGTACGCAGGAGCGTAGATTTGCCGCAGCCGGAAGGTCCGACCAGAACAAGAAATTCACCGTCCCTGACATCAAGGTTTATCCCCTTGAGAATAACAGTCTCCCTGTTGTACTGCTTTACAATATTTTCAAAAGTTACAGAAGCCATCGATCCCCCCAACAGTTAAAAGCCAATGATTATACTTAAAGCAACAAATAAATAAAGAGCAAAAGAGGCGTATCCGCATGAAAAACGAACACGCAGCATGAGCTCAGCCGCCGGCCGTCTGATAGGAATATTTACTTATTTTTTCGGTCCGAGATTGCCTTCCGCCCAGTGTTTGCGGCAGAGCGCGACATAGCTTTCGTTGCCGCCGAGCATCACCTGTTCGCCCTCTTTTACGACGACGCCGTTTATGACCCTGGCGTTCATTATCGCCTTTTTGGAGCACCAGCAGACTGTTTTGATCTCCTCGATCGAATCAGCCATCGCGAGGAGCCGTTCACTCCCGGGGAAAAGATTTCCGGCGAAGTCGGCACGGAGTCCGTAGGCGATGACCGGTATCCCGAGTCTGTCAACGACATCGCAGAGCTGCATCACCTGCGCACCGCTCAAAAACTGGGCTTCGTCAATGATCACGCAGTCGATTTTCTGCTTTGAATCCATCCCGGAAATCGTCGAAAAGAGCTCCTCGTCAGGCGAAATCAGCGTGACTTCCTTCTGCATCCCGACGCGGCTCTTCAAAATTTTGACGCCGTCGCGGGTGTCGATGGAGGGTTTGAAAATCACAGCGTGCTGTCCGCGCTCCATGTAGTTGTAATCGACCATCAGCGCGTTTGATGTCTTGCTGGCACCCATTGCGCCGTATCTGAAATAAAGCTTTGCCATACACCTCTCCGATCGTTCGCGTTATTACAGCAAAAAGCTTCTGAAAAAGCGCTAATGCAGCTTGGTCAGAGCCTCTTTGATCCTTCTGACGGCTTCGACCAGTTTATCCAGCGAGGTGGCATAGGAGATGCGGATGCAGTCGCCGTTGCCGAAGGATTTGCCGGCGACGCAGGCTACATGTGCGTTGTAAAGCAGCCACATGCAGAGGTCGTCACTGTCCTTGACGACAGTCTGACCGTCGGTTTTGCCGAAGTAATACTTCATGTCGGGGAAGACATAAAAGGCGCCTGCCGGGGTATTGCATTTCACGCCGGGGATCTCGTTCATCATCTTTACGACGGTATCGCGGCGCTCGCGGAAAGCCTTCATCATCCCCCTGATCTCATCCGAGTTCTCGGGGCAAAGCTCAAGAGCCTTAACGGATGCGGCCTGTGCGATGGTGCAGATACCGGAAGTGATCTGTCCCTGGATCTTGTTGGCAGCCTTGACGATAGCCTGAGGAGCTGCGATGTAGCCGATCCTCCAGCCGGTCATGGCATAGCCTTTTGCAACGCCGTT
>JAGAAT010000118.1 GCA_017615095.1 bacterium | reverse complement strand
GTTTGCCAGCTTTGAAAGTACCAAAGCGAACGGACGGAGCAGAAGATCGATCACGCGGAAAAGGATAAGAGCCGGAACAAGCCATTTTTCGGGAGCCATCTTGGCAAAGGTTTTCGGCGTTATTTCACCGAAAATAAGGACGATCACTGTCATAACTGCGACAGCGACGGCACCGGCGACAGCCGCCCCGTAATTCTTTTCAAGTGCGTCGGCGGCAAGATTGCCTGCCAGAACAGCGCCGAGAATGTTGACGATGTTGTTTCCGACCAGAATCGATGACAAAACGAGGCTCGGACTTTGAGTCCACTTTTTTAAAATCGGGGAGATAAATGTGTACTTTTCGCACATCATTGATTTTTTAGCCTCAGAAAGTGTCGTGAGTGCAGTTTCCGTGCCGCTGAAATAGGCACTGAACAAGACGCAGATAGTCACCCCCACAATATCCGCCGCAGGGAAAGAATCCAAAGCAACCTCCATAGCAGTTGATAAAATACGCGTTATTTTACTTAATGTTAGATAATTTACAACAAATTTGAACCGGTTTGCAGTCTAATTAGTCAACCGTTATCGACTTGCTTACATTTTTGGGGACATCAGGATGTACGCCGTGATTTTCAATCTGGCTTCTGTTGAGGTACTTCATCTTTGCGACACTCATCTTGAACGCAAGGAACTGAAGCACGACTGCCACCTCGAAGACGAATATGTTCTTATCTCCGGTTTTGGGAAGCTCGATGAACTTTGACCAGTAGTTTTCAACGTTTGAGGGAACTCCCTCGACAGCCTTCTTGAGATCGTCGTCGTATTCTGAGATCAGAACGATATCCGCGCCGCGGATCTTATGAGTGTGGATCTGCGAAATCGTTATCCTGCGGTCTCTTTCATCAGGCGGGCACACGAAGATAAGCGGATAATTAGTAAAATAATTCTCAATATTTACCTTTTCGTTAAAGAGTTTTGCGAATTTTTTGAGAGTATCGACCTCCTCTTTGGTCGCAAACGAGCGGGTGACAAAATCATCGTCCAGACTCTTGAACTTCATGCTCTTGACGAGGTTCAGAATATTGGAGATTATTCCGAGACTTTCAGCCTTGAACGAATCGTAGCTGAAGAAGCGTTCGCTCAATTCTACCATATTGGCAAGCAGATTCTCCATATCCTGGAACGAATAGATCGTATTCTTGCCGAGGATCGTATTCGGACCGTGCTTGAACTCTGCGGCGTCGCAGCCTTCAGTGTGGTTGAGGACGACTTCCCTGATTTTAAGCGCACCCTCCTTAGCAAGACCGGTGAGCGATGTCCCAAGAACGTGGATGGAAGGTTTCATAAAGAGCTTGTAAGCTGCATCAGAGACGTGTGCGTCGATGTTCTTCAAGGTGAAGTCCATCATAAAGCGTATGCGGCTCAGCCTGTTGGCGACTGCCTGATCGTCACCGTTGACGAGAGATGCCAGGATGTAGAAAAGCGCTATCTGGCTGATAAAGGACTTGGTCGCAGCGACGGCGATCTCCGAACCGCAGAGGATCGGCAGATAGAAGTCGCTCTTCTCCTGCGGCAGCGTTGAATTTTCGTTGTTGACTATCGTGATCCGCTTTATTTCAGGATTCGATTTGTGGATCTCGTTGAAAATATCGACAAGATCCTTGGTTTCGCCGCTCTGACTTACGCCGACGATGATATCCCTGTCGGTGAGCGAATTGAAGTAGCAGGATCTGAAGTTGCCCGGATTTACGGTGATCAGCGAAATGTCGGTCAGGTTGTTGAAGAAGTATGCGCCTGTCAGCGAAGCGTTGTAGGAGGTGCCGCTTGCGATGAAGAAGATCCTTCCGCCGCACTTTTTAGCCTCCTTGAAGAGCTCGATCAGCCTGTTTCTGGAGCTGATTATCATCCTCTTTTTCTTCCAGATCAGCATCGAATCGATAAGCCAGAGGTCGTGGAAGTAGCTCTCGTCGATACCGCTGAGCTCTTCGAGGATCGATTTCTCTTCGGAATGGAATGTGAAATACTGCTCGCTCGGGACGAACTGCGCTGTTTTCGCAACGATTTCAAGGAATTTCGGCTGTTTACGGATCTTTTCGAACTCCTTTTTCAGCTGATTTTTATCGTAGACATCGTAAAGTGAAAGCAGCGAGTAGAGAAACTCTCTCGCGACTTGGAAATTCTCCTCGAAAACGTCGTAAAGCTCTTTGTCTTCACGGTTTTCGATGTAGTAAAGCATCAGAGTATCGATATTTTTAGGAGATGAGAAGATCTCCTGTTCCATGAAGAAGTGATACTTCGGCTGAAGCTGGATATCCGCAATGTTGAGACGGCTGCGGCTGAGCTTCGGCACCCACTCCTTATCCTCGGTGAGAGAGAACATCTTATAGCTCTTGCTGTCGAAGTACATCCCCTCGCCCTCGGACATCGGGATCAGGAAGCGCGTCTTGGAAAGGACCGACGTGAGGTCGCTCGAAACTACGACGAAATCACCGTCGCTGTCGGAACCCTTGCCCGCATAAAGCGAAGAGCCGGCCTTGATGGCAAAGACACCGGGGATCTCGGGAAGAGTGACACACGCCGCGTAGCTGCCCTCGATCTCCTTCTGAGCCAGGCGGATAGCGCGGATCATCATCTTGATCTTATCATCTGTCGTTTTGGGTGCTTTGTTCTTCGTGAGACCGTAATAAAAGTGCTCGACAAGGTGTACGACCATCTCGCCGTCGTTGTCGGAAAGGACATTGTGACCGTTTTCGGCAAGGAAGACCTTGAGTTTGTCGGTATTGCTGACGTTTCCGTTGTGCGCTCCGACAAGATGGACAAGGCAGTTCACATCGTGAGGCTGAGCGTTTACGTCCGTGACCGAACCGTATGTCGCCCAACGTACCTGACCGATGAACTTGAAACCCGACTCCTTGTGCATCTCAAGCTGCTCGACGACCTTCGAGGGGGCGCCGACCTTTTTGCGCAGGACGACCTTGCCGTCCTTTTTAATGAATGCACCGCCCGTGGAATCATAGCCGCGGTACTCAAGCTTTTTCAAAAGCATCGAAGCGGTCGAACCGAGATTTTTTATATCATCCGAATAGACAATTGAAACAACACCGCACATAAAACAACTCCTATAAAAAAAATAAAACAGGTAATTATGCTCAAAACACTTTTTTATGCAATTTTGCCGCATTTATCCGCGCTTAACTGTCTTTTAATTATGAAACATGTATAATTCTCCGGTTTTTTTTAGACTCTTACCGGAGGCAGAATGTTAAAAATCGTACTTTGCGACGACCCTCTTTTCAGTATCAAAAACGATCCAAACAAAATCAACTGGACAGGGCTTTCGGGAGATGAAATCTTTCGTCTGATCATCTCTCTAATAAAAGAAGACAAAACGATTTCAATAGCTTATCCAGAATACATCTTCAACAGCGACGCTGCTGCGATGACCTTTCTCGATACACTCGGGAACAGCAGATCTGATGTGACCTTCTTCAGCAGGGAGCTCAATTTTCCGACGACTATCATCCGCTATGCGTCAATAGAGGCGTCCAGACCGGATATGTCGGTCTTTGACAAAGAGATCGATGCGCTCGGATTCTCGGAAAAAACGAAAAAGGTCATCCGTGAAAACCTGAAGGGCTTTCCGCTTTCCCGTATTTCCCAGCTTCTCTCGGGAATGGCTGAGCTCAAAGAGTCCGAAGCGATCGAGCAGATGCTCTCCGCAAAAAGAAACCTTCTGCGCCAGAACGAGATCCTTGAGGTCATCAATGTTGAAGACGGGATCGGCGAGATCGGCGGTTATGCAGAACTGAAGAGATGGATCATCGAAAGAAAGGACAACTTCTCCGATGAAGCGAGGAAATTCGGGATCCCGATGCCGAAAGGTATGCTTATGCTCGGAGTCCAGGGCTGCGGAAAATCTCTCACCAGCAAGGTTATCGCCAACATCTGGAACTTTCCTCTCGTTCGTCTCGACTTCATCAACCTCTTTCAAAAGGGCCGGAGCGTCGAAGAGCTTTTGAAGATGGCGATCTCGACCGTCGAGGGCTTTGCTCCTGTCATCCTTTGGGTCGACGAAATCGAAAAGGCTCTCTCGCAGGAGGGAGAAGGCGCTGAAATCAGAAGGGTCCTTGGCTGGCTGATGACCTGGATGCAGGAAAAAAAGGAGCCGGTTTTCCTGGTCGCAACAGCGAACAGAGTGTCGCTACTGCCGCCGGAGCTGCTCAGGAAAGGGCGTTTCGACGAGATATTTTTTGTCGATCTCCCCTCTAAAACGGAACGGGAGGAGATCTTCAAGATCCATATTTCCAAACGCGGACGCGACCCGAAGGATTTCGATATAAATAAGCTCGCCGGCGACTGCGAAGGCTTCAGCGGAGCCGAAATCGAACAGATCATCATCGACTCGCTGATCACGGCTTATTCCAGAGGTCGCGACATGGATCAGAAGATCGTCGAAGAGGTCCAGAGAAGGACCGTTCCGCTTTCGAAAACATACGAGGAGAGCATCAAGGAGCTCAGGCTCTGGTCTAGAAACCGCGCCAGAAACGCTTCCGGCAACCGCAAAATAGAATCATTCTTCAACGCATAGAGAAATCTGAACCGCAAAAAGTCCAAATCATCAAAATTTTAGGGATTTAGGTTTGGGAGGTGGTGCCCAGGGACGGAATCGAACCGCCCACACGGGGATTTTCAGTCCCCTGC
>JAGAAT010000117.1 GCA_017615095.1 bacterium | reverse complement strand
CGAAGAGGCGGCTGAACCGGATATCCTGACAGAAGAAAACGACGGTGAAAGCGGAGATCCTGAGCCTCAACCCGACGATGCCGAACCGGTTCAGGACGATACCCAGCCGGCTGAAGAAACTCAGGTCGTAAACCTCTATCCCAGTGCGGTCTACGAGGATTCCCGCACCGGAATAATAGTTACGACCGACGAGTTGGAAGAGGTCTTCAAAAAGTTTGCGATTTTCCACACTGTAACAGGGATCCCGACTAAAGTCGTAACGGTTTCGACGATTTGTGCTATCTATGGCTGCGATGACTCCGATCCGGCTGCGGATACTGCTGCTGCGATAAAAAAGTATCTGATGTCGGTTGAAGGGCTCCGCTACGTCATTTTGGGCGGTGACAGCGCCGAAGTCCCGTCAAGGCTGGTCCACGACCACTACAAAAACCTTATTGCCGGCGAGTATGAAGAGGATTTCTACAGCGATCTCTTCTTTGCCGATTTCAGCGACTGGGACGCGAACGGCAACGGCGTGTATGCCGAGGATGACGACAATCCCAGGCTCATTGCCGATGTGGCGGTCGGAAGGATCTCTGTCTCGAAAGTCAGTGAGGCTGAACTCTACTTTGAAAAGCTTTTGAGACATTCGACGGCGTACGATGTTTCAAGGGTCAAATCTGCGACTCTTCTTGCCAACATCGCGGTAAACATTTCGGGCGTCAACGTAAATGCAGGCTATTACTTCATTGCGGACGGCAAAACAGAGAGCATCATTGCTCCCGATTACGAGACAAAAAAATACTACACGAAGAGTATCCCTTTCCCGGACAACACGGCGGAATATCTCAATAACGAGAGCGAAAAGGCTGCTATCGAGGCTGGACCGAACCTGATAGTCCACACAGGACACGGTGCTCCGTGGCTCCTCTCCTGCGAACAGGACAACGACGACAACAATTTCACGGGCGATATGGCGTATGCGCTCGAAAACGTCAACTACCCGATCTTTCTGAGCTGCGCCTGCGAGGCGGGGCAGTTCACCTACAGCAAGAGCGATTCTGCCGGTGAAAAGCTGATGAAGGCTCCGAACGGCGGTGCGATCCTCTATCTCGGCAACACGACAACTGGGCTCGGGATCGCAGGCGGAAGCCAGTTTATCGACGAAATGCTGAAGAGCATGTTCGCCTCACCGAGCTCGATAATCGGCGAGAGCTACCTCTACGCTCATTTCAGCCTGCCTCAGTTCGACACCTTCAACCCGCCGATCCCTCTGGTAAATATCGATGCTCCGGTGGTAGATTCCGACAGCTGGAAGTGGACTAAAAAGTCGATCGTTATGCTCGGCGACCCGATGCTTGCCTTCTGGCGCGATGAACTTCCTCCGTTTGCATTGACGCTTGTTCCGTCCGTAAAAAACAGTGACGGCGGGACAACGGTCAGATTTGAGATCCCGGAAGAGCTGGCGGGGCTGGATTTTACGCTCTTCGCAAACGACAGGATCTACGACGTTCCTTTTGTTCTTGACGGGACTCTCGAGCTTGTCTTCCCAGAGCCGGTAAGCGAACTTTACATCGGCATCAAGGCTGACGGACGGCAGTATTTCTTCCAGAAATTCGAGTTGGAATAGATATGGTCAAGCTTGGCGTAAACATCGGAAAATTAAGGCTCCAGAACCCGATTTTAACGGCGTCCGGGACTTTCGGCTACGGTTCGGAATTTGCCGGTTTCCTCGATCTGAACAGGCTCGGCGGTTTCTGCACTAAGGGTATTTCCATCAAGCCGAGAGCCGGCAACCCCTCTCCGAGGATCGTCGAGACGGCTTCGGGGATGCTCAACTCGATCGGGCTTGAAAACTGCGGGAGCGAGCACTTCCTGAACGAGATCATGCCGAAGATAGCGGGGTACCGCTGCGCGATAATCGTCAACCTCTACGCCTCGTCGGAGGAGGAGTTCGTCGAGCTTGCCGGGATTTTGTCGCGTGAGCCGAGGATCGACGCGTTCGAGATGAACCTCTCCTGCCCGAACGTGAAGGAGGGAGGTTCGGCATTCGGTGCCAACCCTGAACTGATCGAAAAGCTGACACGCGCAGTCAAATCGGTGACGGAGAAACCGCTTATCGTCAAGCTTTCGCCGAATGTCACCGACATCCGTGAGACCGCTCTTGCTGCGGAGGCGGGCGGTGCTGATGCTGTTTCTCTCATCAACACGCTGATAGGGACAGCGGTAAATCGTGAAAAAAGGACCTTCATTCTCGGCAACAAGATCGGCGGACTCAGCGGTCCTGCCATCAAGCCGGTGGCGCTCAGGATGGTCTGGCAGGTGGCTCAGACGGTGAAGATCCCTGTCATCGGTATCGGCGGTATCATGTCGCTCGAGGATGTCCTCGACTTCCTGATCGTCGGCGCAACGGCTGTTCAGCTGGGTGCCGCAAATTTCGTGAATCCGTCAGTCGCCGGAGAGTGCGTCGATGCTCTCGAACGCTATCTTACCGAACGCGGCGAAGATATCGACTCGCTGATCGGTTCTATTCGATAAAGGTCCAGAGCGTAAACTGCAAAATATTCGAAACCGCGTGAAATGCGATGCTGTAGAAGATCCTGCCCCTGCTTTTTTCGGTGAAAAGTCCGAAGAGGAGCGACGGGAAGAATGTGTTCATTCGGGTTATGTTTAAAAACGCCAGAACGTGGATAAGACCGAAAAGAAGCGAAGTTATCAGGTTTTTCCGCGTTACCGGACCAAGGAATTTTTTGTTCTGGTCTGCAAGTATGTGCTCCTGGATGTAGCAGCGGAAGAAGAACTCCTCCGGGATAGCCGCGACCGCGATGGCAAGCAGCCCCTTCAGCACGCCGCCGAAGATCTCGCCGGCAGTCGGGACGACGAATACCGCCCCTCTTGCTTTGATGAGAAAACCGAAAAAGAGCGGAGGATATAGCAGGATCACGGCTGCCGTTACCAGCAAAAAGAGTTTGAAACCCTCCTTCGTCGGTCTCCAGAAATCCTTCGGCTTGAAGTCTCTATCCAAAAAAACGGGCAATAAAATCAGTATGAAAGGCAAAACGAAGTAGCGGCCTTCCCACTTGTACCTATTCATAAAATAGGAGGCTGCGGCAGCCGAAAGAAATAGGAACAGCGGAAGCAGGAATCGTTTTTTCGTGCTGCTCATCAGAAGCCGACCCTCTTGGAAACTGGCTTGAAGTAGAAGACGTAAAAGATGGTCGTCGCGAATGAAAGCAGCATACTGATCGATGAGATCTGGGGCAGGACGATGCCGAACGAGAAGGTGAAGAGCTGGATCAGATACGGCAGCGAACAGACGATCACGCCGCGGATCAGCTTGTTGTGGACACCTTTTGTGACGATTATCAGGTTCAGTATCGTCGTCAGGAACGGCTTCGTGAGATAAATGTCGCCCGCTGCTTCGCTGTTGGCTTCGCCCCAGACTACGGAAACAGCTTCGGAGTCCGCCGGCGCCTTTTCGGTTATGATCAGATCCCCGCGTTTCGGAGCTGCCTCTTCGAGTGTTTTCGGTGTCTCAAAACCTTTCCAGCGCTGCGGTTTCTGCGGGTTCACGATGACAGATTCGATTTTGTACTGCTTTCTGAAGAGCTCCAGAAAGGCGACATTCGTGGTCGCGCTCATCTGGTCGATCGCATAGTAGCCTACGATCCGGTTCTCCCTGGCGAAGGCGATGAACTTGCGCCCGTCATTTTTCGCAGGGATCTTCAAGCCTTCATGCGAATACTGCCTGTTCTGGAGGAAGTATGTGAGCGGGGCTTGCGTAATGGCGGTCCCGTCCTCGAATCTGTGGGTGTAAAACTTGTCCTTTTTTATCTTTTCGG
>JAGAAT010000116.1 GCA_017615095.1 bacterium | reverse complement strand
TTATTGATTCGGATATCAAGGGTCATGTCGATGTTATGGATGTGGATTATGTCCTGGAAGACCCCAGGATTGTTTTCAAAAATTTCAACGGCTCTCTGATTATAGACAATAACATCTGGAAAATCAGTGAGTTAAAGGGAAGGGCAGGCGACGGGGTGGTCGTAGTCAAAGGCGGCGGACTCATCCCGCTGGAAAACGCATCGGTTAACATCTCGGCGGTGAATCTGACCGGCAAACTCGACTGGATCGGCGACTTCGCGACTACGGCAAATGTGGATTTCATCATACTTAACCGCGACCAGTATTCGCTCAGCGGCGACATCGAGCTGAAAAATATCGTCTACGACCAGCCGCTATCTCTGGACAACGATTTCATAAAAATGATTTCAAAGCTCGGAAAGGGCAAGGCGGATGCCGATATCCAGAAGTCGGTGCCTATCGATTTCAACCTTAAACTCCACGGTCAGAACAACCTCAGAGTCAGGACTAATCTTGTCGACGCCGATCTCTTTCTTGATCTTTTCCTGACGGGGAGCGCCCAGAGACCGAATCTTGACGGAATCCTTCTTCTGAAAAACGGAAAGGTCGCCTACAAGCAGAACGACTTTTCGATTTCCCGCGGGAACGTAACGTTTGAGAACGGCGGTATCAATCCCTACCTTGATCTTGAGGCGACGAGCAGCATCACGACTAAGGTCAAGGACAATCAGAAGGATTTCAGGGTGACGATGACGGCAACAGGCTATCCTCTCGAGGGTGATCTCGATGTCAGGTACGACAGCGTTCCCCAGCTTGACGATGCGCAGCTCCAGTCGCTGCTGCTCTGGGGAAACATCGGCGACAACTTTTCGGGAGATCTGGCGATCGCGGCGGTCACGGATATCATCGGGCTTACCTCCGAAGTGCGCAAAAACTTCAACTTTTCGCGCTTCGAACTGACTCCGAAATATTCGGAAATCGACGATAAGACGATCCTTAAGATCATTGCCGAGAAGGAGATTTACAAGAATCTCTTCCTGATGCTCGAATCAAATCCGTCCGAGGCGATGGACCATATCATCGATCTGAAGTACAAGGCGAAAAACCTTGAGGCGATCATGGAGTGGAAGAACAAGGATCTGCTTGAGACCAATTTCGGCGGTATAGGCTTTGATTTAAAGCTTGATTTTGTAATTGAATAGGTGCTTTATGTGGAAAAATTCGTTTAATTCTCTAAGTGATTCCGAACAGTTGAAGCTTATAGAAGAGGCTGAGCGGCTTTTTGAAGAGGGCTGCTGCTGTCCGATCGCCTGCGGAGGCGGAGCCGCCAGACCGTGCGGCGCGGTCACGGAGGGGATCAAGGTCGCGAGCTATGCAGTCCACGACGGCGAGGAACCTCCCGTCAGCGGCTGGTTCGGTGCCGGAAACATCTTTTTCAGCGGATGCAGCGCCAAGTGCGTCTTCTGCCAGAACTGGCCGATAAGTCAGGAAAACAACGGAAAGGTCTATTCGATCGACGAGTTCTGCGAGAACGTGAAAAAGCTTCTGAAAAAGAAGGTGCACAACATCGGGCTTGTTACAGCAGATCAGTATCTCAGCCGGGTTTTGAGGGCTTTTTACAAGATCAGGGATGATCTGAACGTGCCGGTGATGTACAACTGCAACGGCGCTCAGACAGAAAAACTTTTCGAAATCATACTAAAAGTTAGCGATATTTTTCTATTTGATGTTAAATACGCCTCCAACGGGCCGGCTGGTGAACTGTGCGACATAAAAAATTATGCCGACGTGAACCGGCGCTGTCTCGATATGCTCCTTGAAAGGGATTTGAAGTGGGAGGAGGACGACATGGGGATCCTCAGAAGCGGGTTGATCATCCGTCATCTTGTCCTGCCGAATTACGTCGAAAGTTCGCTCGACGTGATAAATCTGCTTCAGGAGTACCGTGAACGCGGTCTGGATTTTAAAATAAGCCTGATGAGCCAGTACTTTCCGGCTTACAAGGCGGTGAATATGAAAAAAATAGACAGAAAACTGAAAAAAAATGAATATGATGCTGTTGTCAGGCTTGTTGAAAAATATGATTTCGACGGCTGGATACAGGGGCTCGAAGAGTGATGCAGAAGAAACTTTTTGATTAAAAGGAGTAATATTATGAAGTATTTAGTTACATCGGCTTTGCCTTATGCCAACGGTCCTATCCACCTCGGACACCTTGCCGGAGCCTATCTCCCGGCAGATGTTTACGTCCGTTACCTCCGCGACATGAACAGAGATGTCATATATGTCTGCGGTACAGACGAGCACGGAGTCCCGATAACGATAAACGCAGAGTCACGCGGTATCCGTCCGGAAGACGTCGTCCGCGAAAACCATGAAAAAATCAAGCTCGGCTTCGACCTTGCCGAGATCTCATTCGATATCTTTTCTGGCACCCACTGCGATACTCAGGTCGAACTTTCGCAGCACTTCTTCAACCGCCTCAACGAAAACGGCTTCATCTCGGTCCGCGAGGTCGAGCAGCTTTACTGCGAGCACGACAAGATGTTCCTGCCCGACCGCTATGTCGAGGGCATCTGCCCGATCTGCAAGACTCCGGGTGCGAGAGGCGACCAGTGCGACAAGTGCGGGAACGCCCTCAACACGCTCGATCTGATCGAACCGAAGTGCAAGCTTTGCGGCGAAACGCCGGTCAGAAAGGTATCGAAACACTGGTTCCTTGACCTCGACAAATTTGAAAAGAGGCTCGACGACTGGCTTGAGAGCAAGACCGATTGGAAGAGCAACGTAAAGGCGTTCTGCAAGCAGTGGTTCGAAAGAGGTCTGGAGCCGCGCGGGATCACCCGTGATATTTCATGGGGCGTTCCGGTACCGCTCGAGGATGCAAAGGGAAAGGTCCTCTACGTCTGGTTCGACGCTCCGATCGGATATGTCTCCTTCACGAAGCAGCTTTTTGCACAGCGCGGTCTTCCCGAAGACGAGTGGGAAAAGTGGTGGAAGGGCGGCGACGATGTCAAACTCGTCCACTTCATCGGCAAGGACAACATCGTTTTCCACTCGATAATCTGGCCTGCCATGCTGATGGGACAGAACGACGGCTGGAAGCTTCCCGATGAGATCCCGGCAAACGAATTCCTCAATCTTGAGGGACAGAAGATCTCGACGAGCAAAAACTGGGCGATCTGGGTCCACGATTTCCTCGAGAGGTTCAACCCCGATTCGCTGCGTTTCTACCTTGCGACGATCGCGCCGGAGACCAAGGATTCCGATTTCTCGTTCAAGGGCTATCAGGATACGAACAACGGTATGCTTGCTGCGATTTACGGAAACTTCGTCAACCGCTGTCTGGCGTTCATCAACAAATTCTTCAGCGGCAGGATCGAAGGCGATGTCAAGTATATGCCGGAAGACGACGACCTCTGGAAAGATGTCGATGCCGAACTCAAAACGGTCCTCGAGTGCTATGAGACATTCAGGGTACGCGATGCAGCGTTCCATCTGATGGAGATCGGAAGGATCGCGAACAAATACTTCGACACGATGGCTCCGTGGGCACTCAGAAAGAGCGATCCCGCACGCTGCAACGGCGTTTTCATCCACTGTCTCAACCTGATCGACAGGATGGCGACGGCGATGGAACCCGTCACTCCTGCTGCAAGCAGAAAGGTAAAGGCGATGCTCGGACTTCCTGAAGTATTCGATTTTACTAAGATTTATGAAAAGAACATCGAATCAGGCATCCAGCTCGGCAAAACGGAGATCCTCTTCTCGATGATCGATGACGATACGATCGCGGCAGAAAAGGCAAGACTCGGATAAACATAAACCGGAGAAAAAATGAAAAGCAGTCTGAAACGAATATTGACGGGTCTGGTGCTGATCCCGCTGGTCGTTGCAATGGTATACCTTGTTCCGCCGGCGATATTCAGCTATCTGATGATAATCCTGGCGTTCTGCATCTTTTCCGAATATCTGACCATGTTCGGCGAGAGGAAACATTCGACCTTTATACTGGTTGCGCTCCTCATGCTCTTCCTGGTCGATTCGACCTCGAAAATGGGGCTCATTATGAATATGTCGCTTGAGCTCGGCGTCGGGAAGATGGAGCAGCTTTTCAATTCGCTGAAATATTTCTTCCTTGCGCTCTGGAGCGGAGTCGTACTCGTCCCGATGCTCACGATGGCTGGGAAGGATCCGGTCAATGTCAAGTTCAGACGTCTTTCGATCTATATGTTCGGATACTTCTATTTCGGGCTGACCTTCGGGCTCTTTCCGCTCGTCCGCCACTACGGGAACAACTACCACTGGCTGATGTTCGCTCTGGTAGTGCCGTGGATCTGCGACAGCGCTGCCTATTTCGGCGGCAAGGCGCTCGGGAAGCACAAATTTTCGCCTCTCATCAGCCCCAACAAGACCTGGGAGGGGACGGTTTCCGGCATAATTTTCTCAACTGTCGCCGGTGCCGTTATGGCATTCACGCTTTTGAAGGATGAACCTAAACTTTTTGTTGTTGCGACAGCCTTCGCAGTCGGGATCCTTGGGCAGTTCGGAGATCTTATCGAATCTCTGGTCAAGCGCGGAGCCGGAGTCAAGGATTCGGGCTCTGTTTTTCCGGGACACGGCGGTCTTTTCGACAGACTCGATTCGCTCATTGTTTCGGTAACTGTAGTTTTTGTCGCACTGCTGGTGAAGAGCTATGTCCTGTGAAAAGATCGTCGTATTCGGCATCACCGGTTCGATCGGTCAGCAGACAGAAAAGATCGTTGCTGCATTTCCTGAAAAATTCCAGATAGTTGCCTGCACGGCTGGCAGAAACGTTGCAAAACTTGCCGAAATGCTGCCGCGTCACAAATCGATAAAAAAGGTCGTTTTCGCCGAAAAGTGCGATGTGAGCGGACTGGATTTCGACGGAAAGATCGGATTCGGCAGGGAGGCGATGGCTGAACTTCTGGCTCTGAAGCCGGACAAAATCGTGATGGCGCTCCCCGGGAAGGCGGGCTGGGAAATCACGGTAACAGCGATAAAAATGGGTATCCAGGTATGTCTTGCCAACAAAGAATCTTTAGTAATTGCAGGATATTATCTCGGCAACTCCGTTACGAGTGACAGGAAAAAGATCGTGCCGGTCGACAGCGAACACGCAGCTCTGATGCAGCTTCTCGAGGGGCGTGACAGATCGACTCTCCGCAAGGTCTACATCACGGCTTCGGGCGGTGCGCTTCGTGATCTGAGTGCCTCCGAGATGGCAGAGGCGGATGCTGCGACTGCACTGAAACATCCTGTCTGGCAGATGGGGGCGAAGGTCACCATCGACAGCGCGACGATGCTCAACAAAGGTCTTGAGCTCTTCGAGGCGTTCTGGCTTTTCGATCTGGATCCGGCAATGCTCGACGTTCTGGTCCATCCCGGCGTGAGCGTCCATGCTGCGCTTCTCTTCAAGGACGGTTCAAGCCTTTCGCAGAATGCGGTGAGCAGTATGCTCGTTCCGATCGCGGCGGCTCTCAGCTATCCTCAAATGCTTGATATCGTAAGCAAATTTCCTGAGATGAACTTTTCTTACGAAGATAAGGTGATGGAGTTCAAGAAGCCCGATCTGGTCAAATATCCGCTCCTTGCGACGGCATTCAGACTGCTGCGGGAACGGGATTATTCCGGCATGGTTGCCTATGCTGTTTCCGACGAAATTGCCGTGAACAGGCTTTTGAAAAATGAAATCAGGGTGAAGGGTATCCATGAGATAGTGATGAGCGCCGTTTCGCGCTTTTCGGGGCTCAAAACTCCCTCTTCGATTGCAGATATATCGGAATTTATTGATGAAATTGAACGCTACAGTCTTAGTCTTTTAATATGATTCATGGAGGAAAAAATGGCTATACCGAAAATAGGTGATTTCGAGATCAGATCCAGACTGCTTCTCGGCAGCGGGAAATACCGTTCGAATAAGGAGATGATGGAGGCCGTTGAGAGTTCGGGAACGAGCGTCGTAACGGCTTCTCTGCGCAGAATGGATCTCGGAAAGGGCGAATCGCTTCTGAAACCCCTGCTTGAGAACAAAAATATCACGATTTTGCCGAACACAGCCGGTGCGAGAAGCGCTGAAGAGGCGGTTTTTTATGCCGAACTTGCCTACGAGTCGGGGCTTCCCAAGTGGGTCAAGCTGGAACTGACCCCCGAACCGCGCTACCTCCTGCCTGATCCGGTCGAGACTTTGAAGGCAACGGAGATCCTTGTAAAAAAGGGATTTACGGTCCTGCCGTACATCAACGCCGACCCGATGCTTGCGCTCCGACTTCAGGATGCCGGCGCAGCGACAGTCATGCCGCTTGCCGCTCCGATAGGGACGAACAAGGGGCTTCTGATGTCTGAGATGATCCGCATAATCATCGAGCAGTCACGCGTTCCGGTCGTTGTCGATGCAGGTATAGGTGCGCCGTCGGATGCTGCGAGAGCCATTGAAATGGGTGCTGATTTCGTGCTTGTCAACACGGCTATTGCCACAGCGAAGGACCCGAAGATGATGGGCGAGGCGTTCAAAAAGGCTGTCGAAGCCGCTTCGATCGCATTCGAAGCCGGGATCCCGGAAAAGTATATTTCGGCTCAGGCATCGAGCCCGGAACTTGATTTTATCGATAAACTCTAGATTTTCTTCTGATTTTTCTTTTCAGCGACAGGGCAGACCCTGACGCAGTCGCCGCATTTTATGCACTCGATCGAGTTTACTGACCGGCGCGGATCGATCCCCATCGGGCATTTTTTCTGGCAGATACCGCAGTTCACACAGCTCTTTTTTTCAAGCTTTATCTGCAAGAGGGATATCCGGTTGAAGAATCCGAGGATCAGACCGAGCGGGCAGATATAACGGCAGAAAGCGCGTTTTTCACGCATGAAGCGGATAACGAATATCAAAGCCAGCGCCGCCTTCCAGTAGAATGTCATGCCGATCGTCGCGCGAAGGTCGGCGTTTGCTGAAATTATAGGTATCCCCGCCATGATGAGACCCGACGGGCAGACCCACGCGCAGAAGCCCTGAGCCAAACCGGTAACGGGAACGATCAGCACTAAAATCAACAGGTTGAACCATTTTATGTAACGGACGCCGTCGGGCAGTCTGGCGCTTTCGCTTTTCCATGGCGAGATACGGTAGAGCAGCTCCTGAAAAAAGCCGAACGGACAGATAAAGGCGCAGACGGCACGCCCCAGCAGCAGCCCGAAAGCCGAAATTGTGCCGAGCGCGTAGTAGGGGATCATTGCGGCATATTTTATGACGTACTGGATAACTCCGAGCGGACATCCGAACGCCATCGAAGGGCAGCTGTAGCAGTGAAGACCGGGGGCGCAGACCGACTTGGTGAAGCCGTTGTATGGTCTTCCGGAAAGAAAGTTGGAGATGAACGGGTTCTGTATGAAGAAGAATATGAGCTGGATCAGCCACCTTTTGGCGGACAAAGTACTAATTTTTACCATTTTCCTCTGATTTGAAGAGCTCTTTCAGGTGATCCGTGATGTTGACATCGCTGAGTCCGATGCAGCTCGTGCAGATATTTTTGCCAGCCGCTTTGACCAGGTCGATCTCCTTTGTCTGGTATTCGTCGATTTCGTGGACCCAGGCTTTCAGCATGAACATCGCTGCGATCAGGAGCGAAATTACGATTGTGACGACCTTTTTCATTGTGCCTCTTTTCTTGCAAAAACCGCGGCTCCCAGAGCCCCCATGATCTGAGAATTGATATCTGCGCCGATATTTAAAGCAAGTAATCTGCCTAGGTGGAAGCGGACCGGTTTAAGGCGCGAAACGCCGCCTGACATGAAAACGGGTGCCTGCGGATGGATCTTTTTTGCCATCGAAATGGTGTTCAGCGCGACCATCCTGGCGATAGACGAGATGATGACCTTTGCCGGAATGTCTCTTGAAACCATTGAAATTACTTCACTTTCTGCAAAAACCGTACATGTCGAGTTTATCTTTAGCGGTTCGACATCTGAGACGTCGATATCTGCAAAATCACCGATAGAAAAGCCGATCTTTTCCGCCATGACTTCGATAAAACGTCCGGTACCTGCGGCGCATCTGTCGTTCATTATGAAATCTTTTATCCTGCCCTCGTCACTGATCGTGATGACCTTGCTGTCCTGACCTCCGATATCGATGATAGTCCTGATTTCCGGGTGCAGGAACGATACGCCGAGAAAGTGGCATGTGATCTCTGTCGCCGAAAGCTGCGTCTCCTTTGCGACGCTCTCCCTGCCGTAGCCTGTCACTGCCGCAGCCTTGATGGAGGTTTTGAGCTCCTGCGGGATCGTCTCCAGAAGCGAATGGTATGTCTTTGTCGCCGACGCGATGGTGCTTTGGATGTTTTTGTGCAGTAAATTCCCAGAGTTGTCGATCAGAACGATCTTGCCTGTCCGGGATCCGATATCGATTCCGCAAAAGAGCGGATTTTTTATATTCGCCTGCGTCATTTTTCCTGATGTCCGCCGTTTTTCTGTCTGTTAAGGTTGTCGAAAAATTTGTTTATCCAGATGTAGCAGCTGACGAGATCGCCCTCCTCAAGTGATTTTTTTACAGCCTCGTCGCCGTGCTTTCTGACAAGTTCGATCTGCTTGTCGGAGAGTTTCCCGTTGAAAAACCGGTGCTGTTTGCTGCTGTTTTCAAAGACTTTTTTGAGGAACGCGGCTGTCTCTCCCACGATGTCGGCTTCGGTTTTTCTAGTATTTTTTTTGATGAAGCCGGCAAGTTCGAATTCGAGGTTCGCCGAAAAGTCGGGGATCACCAGCTCCTCCGGCAGGATTTCGTAGAGCTGCCTGCCGAGGTCGGTCGGAGTGTAAAAACCGCCTTTGTTTTTGACTACATAGCCGCGTCTTTCCAAAAGCGGGGCAAAGCCGGCTCTCGTTGCGGCGGTACCGATCCCGTTTGCATCCTTCAGTGCCTTTTTCAAAGCTTCGTCCTTTATCTGAAGGTGCGCCTTTTCCATCAGGGTCAAAAGGGTGTCGTCTTTGAAAAGTTTCGGCGCTGTAGTCATCTCTTCCGTGATCGAAATAGAGCCCGAAACCGAATCATTCTTTTTGTAATTAACTGAAATCATTTTGTCTTTTTCTTCTACTTCACCCGGTTTCTGATCCTGGCTGTCGGATCCGGCATCCTTTTTTGAATCGTTTTTCGTATATTCGAGATAGCCTAAGTCGGTGTAGTTCTTGAACCTTGCGATGAAGGAGTAGTCGTCGATCTTCCCTATGAATTCCGTGCTGTGACCCTGCGCCGGTTTGAGGAGGGTCGCGCAGAAGCGCCTGACGATCATGTCGAAAATCGTCTTTTCCCCGCCGCTCAGGACTGGAACATAATTTTTGTCGTAAGAGAGGACGGGGATTATCGCGTAGTGCCCTTCAAGTTTGCCGATATACTTCGGATTGAGTTCGAGTTTGGGGTTCACCTCCTTGACTGCGAGCGCAAGTGACTTGTACTCGTCGAAGCGGTAGACAAGGTTCATCGCGTTGTGGAGCTCTTTTGCCTCCTGAGGGCTCAGGACTGAGCAGTCGGTCCTCGGATAGCTTATCAGATCGTACTTTTCGTAGAGGCTTTGAGCGTATTTCAGTGTGTCGTCGGGCGAAATTTTGTGCTTTGCCGCAGCCTCCTTCTGGAGCGTTTTGAGGTCGTAGAGGCTCGGCGCATATTCTGTGAACTTCTTCTTTTTGACGTCGGTTATCGAAAGCTCTCTGCCTTTCAGCTTTGCCGCGATCTCCTCAGCTTCGGCTTTTGTAGAGATCCTGAGTTTTTTGTTCTCTTCATCGACCATCTGAAACAGGACGCCGTCGATCGTACCGAAAACGAAGGTGTAAAACGGCTCCGGCTTGAAGTTTTTGTTCTCGTAGTACCGCTTTACGATCTCGGCGAGCAGCCATGTCTGGACCCGTCCGATGCTCACCGGACGCCCCGCCTTGCCGTACTTCACGGTGTAGAGCATCGTCAGCTGGATGCCTATCAGCCAGTCAACGATCTCGCGGATCCGCGCAGCCTGGTAGTAGCCTTCGTATTCGGTGTAGGATTTCCGCTCCTCGAATGCCTTTCTGATCTCCTTTTCGGTTTCGCTGTGAAGCCAGATCCTCGTTATTTTATCGGTATTCACGGCTCCGTTGTTCTTTGCGATCTCGAGGATGTTGCGGTGTATCAGTTCGCCTTCGCGGTCGGGGTCGGCGCCGAGGATTATCTCTGTCGCCCTGCGCAGCGCGTTCTCGATCGTTTCGTAGACCCTTTTGTTCTCCGGCATGATCTCGTGCTTGAAAAACGGCGGGATGAAGGGGAGGAATTTCAGTGTTTCGCTCCAGAATTTCTTCGTCTGACCGTTGTCTTCGTAGCGGTCCTGAAGGTAGTATTCGAGGTCGCAGAGCGATTCGATATGACCGACGCTCGATACAACTGTGACCTCGTTTCCGAGAGCCGCGTCCATCTTGCGCTTCATCGAGGGTTTTTCGACGATCATTACCTTCATTTATTCTTCTCTTCCCACCTGATCTGAAGGTTGCTGCTGAGCTCGTTCATCGCCGAGTAGGGGTTCGATTTCCCGGCTAGAAGGTCGGCTGTCCACCTGTCGAAAATTTTGTTGCTGTTGAGCATGTTCATTATGTCACTGCCGATCCTGTCCAAAGCCATCTGTTTGAATTGATTGAGTATTTTGTCTTTTTTTACATCGGCTCCGTTGCTCTTCAGCCAGCTGTTCCTGTCGCTGATCTGATCCATCAGAGCCGGCAGACCTATGTTTTCGGTGGCAACGGTCTCTACGACCGGCGGTACCCATTTGAACCTGTGGCGGTTGAGCTGGATTATCATGTTGACCTCGGCGATCAGCCGTTCCTTGCCGTCCTTGTCCGCCTTGTTGATGACGAAGATGTCGGCGATCTCCATGATCCCGGCTTTCAGCGCCTGGATGTCGTCTCCGAGACCGGGAACAAGCACCAGAAGCACCGTGTCGGCGATGCTCATTACGTCGATCTCGCTCTGTCCGACGCCTACGGTTTCAACGATCAGGACATCGAATCCTATGCTCTTCATAATGTTCAGGACATCGATCGTTGCCGGAGCCAGACCGCCGAGACTTCCGCGGCTGCCCATCGAACGGATAAAGACGCCCGAATCGTTTGCGTGGTCGCTCATGCGGATGCGGTCACCCAGGATAGCGCCGCCCGAGAAGGGTGAACTCGGGTCTACTGCAACGACTCCGACGGTTTTGCCGAGCTTTCTGTATTCGTAGATTATCTTGTCCGTAAGCGAGCTCTTTCCGGCTCCGGGAGGTCCCGTGATGCCGATAACGACGGTTTCCGAGTTCTCCTTGTAGAGATTTATCAGATCCTGTTCCGAGCCTATCCTGTTGTTTTCGATCTTTGAAATAAGCTTGGCGAGAGATCTGAAGTCCATCGACAGGTTGCTGGTCATCATTTTCTCCACGTTTTTTCATTTTTAATATTGTTTGCGAACAATTTTATATCCAACAAAAATTTAATATTTTCAACATGTTGAGTCACTTTGCTCTCGTTTATTGCCTCAAGCAGCCGGTTTTTGCAGCGGGCCGCGATGCTCAGGACCATGTTGTTCGGGACTGCTACGACCAGAGTCTTCTCTTCGATCCTGAGCGGGATCATTTTTCTGACGTTGTCGGCGCCGACGATATCCTCCCATCTCAGCAGAAGATCGATGAAAGGGTCGTCGAGAGAGGAGAGGATCTCGTAAAAGGATCTGACCTTTTCCCTTATCGGCGGACGTTTTGTGTTCTCGGAGTTTTCCATTATTTCTGCATTTCGTAGCACTTTACGAGATTTTCGAGCATCACCGCGTTCGTCACGACTCCGACTCCGCCCGGGACCGGCGTGTAGTTTATCCTTTCAGCCTCGTTTTCTCCCTCCAGGATCATGTCGCCGGCAACAGAACCGTCTTCAAGGACATGGATCCCGATGTCAAGCACGGTCGCGCCGTCTCTGACCTGACTTGAGGTAACGATCCCGCGGGTGCCGGCAGAGATCGCGACTATATCGGCCTTCGCCAGAAGTTCAGGAAGGTTCACCGTCTTTCTGTGAGTGACCGTCGGAGTGGCGTTCCTGTTGAGGAAGAGCTTGAAGAGCGGGAGACCGACGATGTAGCTCCTGCCGATGACTACGACATTCCTGCCGCTTACCGGGATCCCGTAGTGTTCGAGCATCCTTATCGCGGCAAGCGAGGTGCAGGGGACAAGCATTTCATCGCCTGATGAGAAAAAAGCTCCCTGATTCAAATATGTTACGCCGTCAACATCCTTGAAGGGCGAAATTTTTGTGTGGAGCGCCACGGCATCGGCTTTGATCGGCAGCGGGAGTTCGACCATGATCCCGGTGACTTCGGGATCGCTGTTCGCGGCTTCGAGCTGTTCAAAAAAACTAGACTCGGACATCGATTGCGAAACGGGGTATACCCTTATCTCCGAGTTGATCTTTTTAAGCCACTTCTCTTTGGTTTTGAGGTAGCTGTCTGCGGCGCTGTCGTTTGCCGGATGAAAGACGGCGAGCGTCATTTTCGGGAGATTTTTTTCAAGAATCCCAGCAACGATTTTGTCAGAAATGACCTTTCCTTTTAAAAGCATGGCTCTCCTATTTTTTCAGTTTTATGACTTCAAGTTCCTTTGAAATAGCTTCGAAGGCGGGCTTTTCTTCCGCCAGAACGCCGTCGATAGTCGTTTTAAGTCTTTGATTCGCCTCGTCCATCGTCTTGATGATCTCTTCGCTGACCGTTTTTTTTGCAGCCTGTTCGCGAGCCTCGTTCCAGTCGTTGTACGCCTGCTGCATCCCGAGTGAAAGCATGTGGATGTCGGTCACTTTTTTGCGGTCTTTTTTGAAGGTCGCGCTCTTCCACTCCTCATCCATGTTCATGTAGTGCGGTTTGTTCCACTTCTGTTTCAGGAGTTCGATCAGCTTCGTATTCGTGTCGTAGTAGTATCTGCACTTGCTGCGGATCGTCTTTATCAGCGCGGCGCTTTGTGAAAAAACTCTGCTCTTGTGCTTCGTTGCGAGGACTTCCATGTCGCGGATGGTATTTTTATAGTTGTTGTCGTTCGGGTGGAATTCCTGGTAAAGCGTATAGCCGTCGTTGTGAAGGACAGCTGCCTGGACCGACTCTTTTGCCGGCATTTGAAGCGCGCAAAGGAAAAAAACCAGTAAAAGGAACACTTTTTTCATAAGTCACCTCCGAAATAAAGCTGTGAAATATAGCAAAATAATTCAATGATGCAAACATGGCAGATGGCTCTTGATTGTTTTTGGATATTTGCGATAATCCGCGGTCGTTTTTTTTTGAGGGCAGGGGATTGAGATCGCTTTCGGTAAAATTTGTTTTTGAGTCGCTTCTGTTTTTTTCGCTCTTTTCCTTCCTGCTCTATGCGATGGGGATTTCCCCCTTTTATTTTCCGCACTTCGCTCTGATAATGACTCTGCTTTACCCGGAAAAGAACAAGAAAAAAAGGTACTTTTACATCGTTCTTGCGACACTTTTGTATTCACAGATCGCGGCTCCGCTCCCGTTTGTTTTTCTGGCGGTATCGGCTTTGCAGATATACATCCTGACGGCGTCGTTTTTTTCCGCGACGGCGTTCGACTATCCGCTGACGGCACTCTTCAACTGCATAGGAGCGCTCGTTATCCTGAATTTCAACAAATTTGTCTACATCTATATCTTCACCGGCGAAATCAGACCCTTCTACACGGCATTTCAGTTCGGGAGCTCCGTCCTGATCATGATCCTGATATTCGTGCTTTTCAAAAGTTACTTCAACCGTCTTTTTGCTAAGGATACCTGGCTATGAGAATCCTGAATCAGACAGAAGAGGTAAAAAACATCTACAACAAAACCAGGCCGCTGGTTTACGTTATTCTTGTCTCTTTTTCTTTGATTTTGTTGAGGATTTTTATTTTGCAGATAGTCAAGGGCGACGAATATTACAAGCGTTCGCGCAACAACTTCATACTGAGCGAGAAGATCTATCCGGCACGCGGTGACATCCTCTCGCTTGACGGCAGGATCCTGGCTACGACCGAGCCGTCGTTCAAAATTTCCGTCGTTCCAGTCTTCTTTTCAAAGTATGAGCAGATCAACGAACAGGTCGACCGTCTGAGCTCGGTCCTGGATCTTTCCGTCAGCGAAAGGAAGCGGCTTACCGCAAAAATGAACTCCTGCTACGGGCTCTGCCGGAACCTGCCGATGGTTGTGAAGGATGAAATCCCGAAAAAGAAAATTTTAAGCTATTCCGGTTACTTGACCTCTTTTGCAGGGACGCTGATATCCTCTTCCTACAAGCGGGTCTACCCGATGGGAGAAGCTGCTGCCCACATTACGGGATATGTCTCCAAGATAAACCAGAACGAGCTGAAAAAGTATACGGATTACGACTCTGAGGATTTCACCGGCAAAACCGGGATAGAAAGATGGTATGAATCTAGTCTTCACGGCGCCTACGGTGAAACTTTTCAGGTCATCGACAACCGCGGTCGGAAAATCGAGCTCCCCGAGCAGATCGACGGTGCTGTCCCGCCGACAAAACCGGCTGTCAAGGGCAATACCGTCCGGACGACGGTGCTTTCATATCTTCAGGAGACTGCCGCCGCGACTCTGGGCGAACTTGCGGGTGCCGTTGTCGTGATGGAGGTCAGGACAGGGCGTATCCTGGCGCTCTACTCGGGTCCGTCGTTCGACGCGAACCTCTTTGCCAGAGAGAGGATCCCCGAAAAGGTATGGCGCGAATACAGCCAGAGCATCCTTCATCCGCTCGTCAACAAAACGATCCGTCAGACATATTTCCCCGGTTCGACATTCAAAGTCATTCCGGCGCTTGCAGGGCTCTATTACGGCATCGTTTCGCCGAAATCGACCTTCAACTGCTACGGCTGCCTCTCGTTCGGTTCGGAGACAAAATGCTGCTGGAACCACGGCGGACACGGTAATGTCAACCTCTACCAGTCGCTGAAGTACAGCTGCGACATCTACTACTACTTCCTTTCGCAGGAGCTCGGCATCGACCGCCTGACTCATTTTGCGTCACTTTTCGGAGTCGGTACGGCGACCGGGATAGACCTGCCGGGCGAGGAGAGCGGGATCCTGCCGACCCGTGAGTGGTTCAGGCTGAACTACCCCGGAATGAGGCTAAACAACGGTATCATAATGAACCTTTCGATCGGTCAGGGCGATGTGAGGATGACGCCTTTGCAGATAGCCGTCGCCTATGCTGCACTTGTGAACGGCGGGCAGATCATGAAGCCGCGGATCGTTGAGGAGATCATCCGCACCGACGGTTCCGTCGAAAGCATGGAGGATGAAGTCGTCCGTGTCCTCGACATAAAAAAACAGCACTTCGAGGCTGTCACGAAATCTCTCTGGGCAGTCACGAACGAGGAGGGCGGAACGGCATACTACCATGCCGACCACACGATCCCGCCGGCTGCCGGAAAGACAGGATCTAGCCAGGTCATATCCAACGCCGCACGCCGGAATATCGATTCCGCCGAGGACGAACGGATCCTGATGACGCAGGACGATGCGCTTTTTGCGGCGTTTTTTCCCTACAAGAATCCTGAGATCGTCGCAGTCGCGGTAGTCGAAAACGGAGCGCACGGCGGAAGTACGGCTGCACCGATAGTTTACAAGATGCTGAGGGCTTATCACATGAAAACTGCGATCCGTGAGTAAGTTTAATTTCACAAATAAAAACCAAAATACTATATTACCGCCGAAATGAGTTCTCTTTCACATTATTAATTTTTTTTAGGGAGTCAGCTATGACAAAACTTGAAAACGCACTTAATGCTTATGTCGATGAAGTTAAAGCCAAAGGTACCGCTAAAGGCGCCGAGATGGTCATCACCGAGATCATCCCTCCGAAGGACGGGAACGGTCCTCGTTACGTCGTTGAGGGCTACAAGCAGCAGTTCATCAAGATGAATTCGAACAGCTACCTCGGCTGGTCGATGAACAAGGAGGTCATCGCAGCGGAAGAGCAGGGCACGAAGCAGTTCGGCGTAGGTCCGGGCGCAGTACGTTTCATCTCCGGTACCCACAAGGCTCACACCGACCTTGAAAAGAGGCTTGCGAAGTTCCACGGAAGAGAGTCAGCAATGCTCTTTTCGAGTGCTTACGTCACCTCGATGGGCGTCATCACTCCGCTCATCACTTCAGAGACGGTCATCATCAGCGACGAGCTCAACCACAACTGCATAATCAATGCGATGAAGCTCGCCCGCCCCGCTCTCAAGCTCATCTACAAGCACAACAGCATGGATGACCTCGAAGCAAAACTCAAAGAGGCTGTAGGCAAGGGCAAAAGATGCGTTGTCGTTACAGACGGCGTCTTCTCGATGAGAGGCGACTTCTGCCCGTTCGATAAATTCACGGCTGTCTGCAAAAAGTATGACAAAGACTTTGAAGAGGGCGTTACCACAGTTGCTGACGATTCCCACGGTGTCGGCGCTTACGGCAAGACCGGACGCGGAACAGAGGAGGTAACCGGCGCGAAGGTAGATATCCTTATCGGCACGCTCGGCAAGTCCTACGGCGTAAACGGCGGTTATGTCGTCGCATCGAAGGCTGTCACAGAGTTTTTGAGACAGACCGCTCCGATGTACATCTACTCCAACCCGATCACTGTCGGCGAGGCAATGGCTGTACTCAAGGTCCTCGATCTGCTTGAAAGCGAAGCCGGCATCGCACGTCTCGCTCATCTCAGCGAAGTCACCGCCCGTTTCGAGAAAGGGCTCGTTGACAACGGATTCGAGACGATCCAGGGACCGCACCCGGTAACTCCGCTCATGGTCAGAGATACCCAGAAGACCTCCGAGATCGTAAAATGGCTCACCGATCACGGCATTCTTGCGACTGCCATGAACTATCCGGTAGTCCCGAAGGGCGACGAGGAGATCCGTTTCCAGATCAACGCTGACCACACGGCTGCCGATATCGACTATGTGATCGACGTCCTCAAGGCATACAAAAACAAGTAAGTGAATCTTCTTATCGTCAACAGATCCGAACTCGTTTCGGATTCGACAGCATTGATTTCCGGCAGGAGGGTCAGCCACCTGAACGAGATCCTTGACTCTTCTGCCGGAAGCGGGCTCAAGGTCGGGCTCCTGGGCGGAAAACGGGGCAGGGGAGTCATAAAAAAAATCGACTCGGAATCGGCGGAAATCGATCTTGATCTGACAGATGATCCGCCGGCAAAGCTGCCGCTGACCGTCATAATCGGCTTGTGCCGCCCGAAAGTCCTTTCCAGGCTGATAGCAGACCTTACGGCATACGGCGTCCGGCACATCGAAATAGTTCAGACTTTTTTCGGAGACAAGGGCTACTGGGCAAACGGGCTTTTTACTCCTGAAGGTATTTCCGAGGCTCTCCTCAAGGGGCTGGAGCAGAGCATGGACACCATCGAACCGACGGTGACGCTCGTCAAAAGGTTTGGTCCCTATTCAGAGGATGTCTTGCCGAAATATTCAATGGATTCAAAGTGTTACGTCGCGCACCCCGGATCAGGGACAAAGCTCGGTGATATTGCTGCGGCAGAACAAAGCTGTATTGCCGTAGGTCCAGAGCGCGGATTCACAAAGTACG
Source organism: bacterium (assembly GCA_017615095.1). Lineage (GTDB taxonomy): Bacteria > UBP6 > UBA1177 > UBA1177 > UBA1177 > UBA1177. The sequence continues at coordinate 2,374 of JAGAAT010000116.1, read as the reverse complement.
AGGTGAACCAGTTCCTGAAGGCGGGCTTTCAGCCTGTTTCGCTCGGTGAAAGGATCATACGGACCGAAGCTGCGGTCCATGTCTGTGTTTCAAATTTTCTGTAAAGGTGAGTCATGCTCTGGATGATAACCGATTTTTCTGCTTACAAATCAAAGCTCGCAGCCTATTCATCGATCAGTTCGATGCTTGAAGCCGGAGCCGGAATGGTGACTTTGCGCAACAGGGATATTTTTCCGAAAGACAAGGTCCGTTCGATCGCCAAAGCTTTGAATGCCGTCTTTCACGACAAGGGCGTATTTATCCACGATCCTGATGAGGGCGAAGTGCGTGAATTCGATTTTCTACACTATCCGGGTTCACGCCTGAATGACGCGATATCAGCCAAAAAACTCTATAAAAACAAAAAGATAGCCGTCTCTCTGCACGATATAGAGGATTGCCTTTTTGCACTTCGGGCAAAGATCGACTACGCCTTTCTTTCACCGGTTTTCAAACCGCTTTCAAAGCCTGACGATACCCGTCCGTGCGTAAAACCCGTAAAGCTCGACAACATCATACTGCTTGGCGGGATCGACCGCGAAAAGGGGGGAGAACTCATAAAAAACGGCTACAAAAACATAGCCGGGATATCGCTTTTCCTCGGAGATACAGCCAGGGACGATGTCGCTTATCTTGCCGGATTGATTAAGAAAAAATAAAAATCACGAAAAATAGAGCGTCCTTCTCGCCAGAGTGAGGGCGTTCACGCTTCCGGCACCGTTTCTTTTCAGAAGCGCAGCTATCTCGTTGATCGTCGAAGAGGTCGTGCAGACGTCGTCGACGATGAGAAAGCTCTCGTTTTTGACGGAGCGTGTCAGCTCGAACGAATCCCTGAGGTTCGTTATCCTCTTTTCAAAGTCCAGATCCGCCTGATGTTCTGTCTTTCTTCTCTTTTTCAGCAGACGCCAGTCGAATTTGAGTTTGTTGAAAGAGGCGACCCTCTCCGCCAGGATCTCAGACTGGTTGAAGCCCCTCATGATTTTGTCGCTGAAATGCATCGGAGGAAAGACCACGCTCCTTCCTTCAACCAGACCGCGCTCGGCATTCTTCGCCATAAAGCTCCCCAGGATTTCAGCCAAATACCTGACTTTATTGTACTTCATCCTGCTTATGAGCATCGATACCGCACCGGAATAGATAAAAATCGATTGGATCTTATCGAAGCGGACCCCCTTCTTCCGGCAGGATTTGCACCCATCGGGATCCGGTTCAAAGACAAAATCCCCGCATTTCGGGCAGCACCTTTTGTTCAGAAGCGCAAATTTTGCACATTCACTACACAAAAAGTGGTTTTCCTCGGCAAAACCGCCGCAAATCAAGCATGAATCCATCATTAAATTTCGTTTTCAATATCAGCTTTCAAAATATACATATAACAAGTCAACAATAAATATCTTCAAATAAATATCAAATTAAAATTGAAGATTCTATTTTTTTTGTCGATCATACAGGACAAAATTGTGCGGTTTTTGTCGATCATACTCGACAAAATTAGTTCTTTTATTCAAAAATCACAAAAAGAACGCATCTTCATTCAGTGAAGCAGAAAGATTTGTTATTCTGACAAAAAACGAACAGGAAAATATTGAAGAAAACGGTGTCAGGATCGAGGTTATGCCTGTGTGCCGCTTTTTGCGGGGATCATAGCTTAAACCGGCGATTCCAAATCAGTATTTGATCTTAAAATAATCCAATAAAATTTTGTAGTTATCCTGTGCGGAAAGGCATGTGTCGCGCAAAAAGGTGTTTGTTTTCCCCCAGTTCTGAATGCCGCGGTAATAGTAAAGACGCAGCTCTTCCGTGATGACAAACGGCACGATCCCTGCCTGGAGGCATTGCCAGAACATGAGAAGTCTGCCGACACGCCCGTTTCCGTCCTGAAACGGATGTATCCGCTCGAAACGGACATGAAAATCGAGAATATCGTTAAAATCGGGGTTTTTTTTTGCATAGTAACCGGCAAGCAGAATTTTAATGTGACGCTGCACTTCATCCGGTGCAACCGTCTCTTCCAAACCCACCTCGTTCGCGATTCGCTTGTAGTCGCCGACGGCGAACCACGACTTCTGACTGTCTGAAGTGTTCGTTTTCAAAATAAGATGAAGCTGCTTTATGTGCGACTCTGTTATTTTGTCTGCCGCGTGGTCGATGACATAATCTATGCACCTGAAATGATTGACGGTTTCCATAATATCGTCAACTCGTGTGTTCGCAGAGGCAAAACCGAGAGTATCGGTTTCGTAAATAAACCGCGTCTGCTCCTTTGTGAGTCTGCTTCCTTCGATGTGATTCGAATTATAGGTGAAATCTATCTGCGTGCGGTGATAAATTCCTC
>JAGAAT010000115.1 GCA_017615095.1 bacterium | reverse complement strand
TGTTCGTTTTTACGTCCTTCAATTCATCATTTACGAAGGAAATGCTCAATTGTTTGTTCATATTTCTATTATATCACAAACATATTGCGATACTGTTACAAACCACTCTATGAGCTAAAAAGATTTGTGCGGTATTGCCTTTGCATTTCTGGTTGATCCGATTTTTCTGATAACTCCGTCTTTGATCATAGATCCCAGAACCTGCTCGATCGTCGTTGCAGATATATCCGGCATCAGGTCTTGAAGCTCTTTTTTGCTGATCGGCAAAAATGCGTTCATGACAGCGCCCTCTACACGCTTTTTCTTGCTTATCTTTTTTGTGCCCAGTGTCAAAAACCGCTTATCCAGCTCTTTATAGCACAAGTAAAGGGTAAACAGAAAATTCTCGATAAACGGAATATAGTCGTTTGCATTTTCATGCCATCCCGCTGAGGATTGCTTCAATGCTTCATAGTAACTTCCTTTCCTGGCATTGATCTGTTCTTCGAAGGAAAAATACCTTGAAATATCAAATCCGTTTTTGTACAGCAAAAGCAGCGAGATCAATCTGCTCATTCTACCGTTTCCGTCCCGGAAGGGATGAATGCAAAGAAAATCGAGTATCACGCACGGGATCAGAAGCAACTGAACGATTTCCGAATCATCTCTGGCGTCCGTATACGCCAGATACAATTGCTTCATCGCTTCCGGAGTATTTTTTGCTGAGACCGGAGTCCATCTGACGCGGCTGGTTCCGTCAGAGTATGTCTCACGAATAATATTGTCTTCTGTCTTGTATTGCCCGCCGTATGGTAACTCCGTCTGTTCCAGAAGGATCCGATGCAGATTGAGAACCAGCTCTTCGCTCAAAGACATTTCTTCATTTCTGGTATGAATCAGACTCAGCGCATCTCTGTACCCTGCGATTTCGCGTTCATTATGATTCAGCGGGGCGGAACTCTGATTTACGATTTCTTCAATTCTTTTATCCGTGGTAACGATGCCTTCAATCGCGTTGCTCCCTTTTACGGATTGGACGAACGCGAGTTTTTGCAGAGCGGTAAAGATATCCGGATACGTGTTTTTCTTTTCTTCTTCCATACTCCGCAATGTGTAAATAGCATTCGTGAACGTCATAAACTGCACCGGGACACGCATATTGCGGAGAAAAGAATAGTCATATCGTTTCATAATTTGCCTGCCTTTTAAGATAATCTGCATATATATTATCCGATTATATGCAAATTGTCAAGCGGATGATGCAGTTGCTTTTATGATTATTCCGTTTATTATGGCAGATGAGCGATTCATATGGAAAGTCAAGGCAAAAAAACAGTGTTGAACTATTCGTTTTTTTGTTGTATAATAATGCTATAAAATCAAAAAGGAGCTGACTGTCTATGAAAAAGCTTGTCTGCCTTTGTTTAGCCTTTTTGACCGTCGCGGCACTTTCCGCGTGCGGAGAACCCGCGTCGGGAAACGACACGACCGCTCCGCCGGAAGTCGTGATTCTTCCCGAGGAGACTGTCCCTGAGACGATTCCCTTCGACCTCGTCGAAAAGCGCGATTACGGAGGATACGTCTTCAACATACTTTACCCCGACACCGACCACTGCGAAAGAGACTTCGAGGCGGAGAACGTCAACGGTGAGGTCCAGAACGACGCGGTCTATGAACGCAACACCGCCGTCGAGAACAGGCTGAACGTAAAGCTTGCCCTCACCGTCGTCGATACCGCCGACATCGTCATCGAACACGTCAACAAGCAGTTCGCCTCGGGCGACAACAGTTTCGACATGTTCGGCGGCCACAGATCGCTGCTTGCCCTTTCGTATCAGGGCAAACTCTACGATCTGAGAAAGCTCGAAGCTCTCGATTTCGACGGGGCCTGGTGGGACGGAAACTACAACGATACGATGACGATCAACGGTTCTCTCTATTCCGCCGTCGGAGATCTTTCGGTCGCGTCGATGCTCTTCGTGTCGTCTCTGACCTTCAACAAGAGGCTGATGGACGAGAGCAACATCGCCTATCCTTACGACAAGGTCAGAAACGGAGAGTGGACCTATCAGGAGCTTCTTGAGACGGTAAAGGATTACGGCAGCGACACCGACGGAGACGGGACCATGAAGCTCGAAAAGGACGTCTACAGCATCGTCGGATGGAGCTACGAGTCGGGTTTCTCCTGCTTCTATTCCTCCGGATTCACGTTTATGACCAAATCGGCCGAAGGAAAATACGAAGTCGATTTCGACAGCGACCGGCTGACCGACCTTCTTGAGAAGGCAAACGCTCTGTGGCACACTCAGTACGCGGTCTGCTACAACGCTTCGGGCGACGCCGAGCACGAGAAGCTCTACAAGGTGTTCGCGGACGGCAGAGCGCTCTTTTCCGACATCTGCCTGTCAAAGATCGGGATATTCTATACGAATATGGCGGACGACTACGGAATTCTGCCCTTCCCGAAGTTCACCGCCGATCAGGACAGATACTACAGCTACTGCGGATACACGATCCCCGTGACTCTGGCGCCGAGGAACATCGAGGATCCCGAAAGAACGGGGACTGTCATCGAGGCTCTGGCCAAAGCCTCTTACACGATGGTCACGCCCAAGATCTTCGAGATCGTCACCAAATCGAGAAACGTGCGCGACGCAGACTCGCCCGAGATGGTAGAGATCGTCTACAGGAACAAATTCTATGACGTGGCGCACTTCTACAACCTGCCGCAGCTGGGCTCGCTCTCCAGGGATCTGATCATTTCCAACAACACCGGCATGTCAGCCAAGATCAAATCGGGCAGGACGCAGG
>JAGAAT010000114.1 GCA_017615095.1 bacterium | reverse complement strand
GCGCAGACGAAGAAGGAGGATCCGAAGGCGAAAAAGAGCAAGAAAAAGAGCAAGGATGAATAGGAGTCTGCCATGAAGGAAAAGATAATCGAAGCAATAAGCAACCTCAGCGAGAGAGAGCGCACGATCCTGATGGGTTTCCTCTCCTTCGTGATGATTTTCATCTTCGCGGCGGTCTACTTTTTTATGAGCTCGGCTGTCGAGGACCGCAGAAACACGATCGTCGAGCAGGAAAAGCTGATCCAGGAGATGGCATCCAAGAAAAACCTCTTTATGAAGGCTAAAAACGACGCCGCATCGATGCAGAACAGCATAGATTCAGGCAACGTCAACCTGAACTCAGACATCTCGGCGGTCAAGGAGAGCGTCGGGATTCAGATAAGCTCGATAAAGGAGGTCAAACCGCGCAAAAAGGGCGACATCAACATCGAGAGGATCGAGCTTTCGATGCGTGACGTCCAGCTGGATCAGGCACTAACGTTCCTCTACGGTCTTGAAAACAAATCCAGATATGTCTTTATCGACTCGATCACGATAAAAAAACGTTTTAACCGGCAGAACTACGAGGTTTCGATGGTTGTAGCCGCTTTGAAGAAGGAGGCGACCGGTGAATAGCAAGGATCTGCTTCAAAAAATTGCCGGTTTAAGGCAAAGACTCCTGCCCGAGGACGGCATGGCGGCAGCGCTCATCAGGCGTGCCGGCGGGCTTCTGAGCGGCAAGACTCTGGCGATAATCAAGGCTCTGGTCTTTATCAACGTTGCCTGTTTTGTCGGGATATATCTCGGGATAAAGGTCTTCTTTCCGAACGATTTCATTCTCACGAAGATCAACGACGTCCTTTTCGTCAAGGATCTGGCGCTCATTTCCGACGATATCTCGATTTCGCCGCTGCTCAGCATAACCTTTTCCGACGGAGAGCTGACACAGAAGGGAAACAGGGCGTTCACATTCGGTGAACTCTCGTTTTCTCCCGATATTTTCGATATCCTGGGCGGAAAGCCTGCCGGAAAGCTCTCTGTCGGTGATGTAAACAACCAGGGCGGAAAAATGGATCTGACCTTCAATTCGGAGGAGGATCCGTGCTACTCGTTCTCTTCCGAAGAGCTGCCTCTTTCGCTTTTCAAGCCATTCACGGGTGATATTTCGCTGACAGGCGAGCTGAGCGGAGAGAGCAGTGTCTGCTCGAAGAAGCAGAAGTTCTCCGGAAAGGTCGGGATCCGCGGTGCAGATGTCGTTCTGCGCGGCAAGATCCCTACGGCTATGGGCGATTTCGATGTCGGCAAGATAATCCTCGGCGACGTCGAGCTGGAGGCTGAAATCGACGAGAACAAGGCGGAGATCTCCAAGCTTCTCATCTCGAAGGGTTTGATCGATTTCGACGTTGCGGGCAGGGTTACGGTGAACACCAGGACTCCCAACATGAGCAGGTTCGACCTCGATGTGCGTGTTACGGTCCCGAACCCGGAAAAGCTTGCCGAAAACGCCGCTCTCAACCTTTTGGTCTCGACTCAGTTTTCGCAGTACAAGACTGATGATTCGAACTACGCGTTTTTGCTGAAAGGCACTTTGAACAAACCACAGCTGAGCCGTGCGCCGAAGGAGAGGGCCGTCAAGTCCCAGCCGGGAGCGAAGCGCAGCGAGGCAGCCGAAGAGAGGGCGGAGAAGCCTGAAAGAGCCAAGAAGAGTGCTCCGCAGGCAAGGCCGAAACCTCAGAACAGACCGGCTGCGAGACCTGCACAGCCGGCGAATGCTCAGCCTGCGGCACAGCCTGAACCTGCACCGGATGCTGCAAAGGCGGAAGATAAGGCAAAGGAGGCTGATGCCGAGAAGAAAAGACGCGAAGAGGAGGCTAAAATCGCCGAGCAGAGACGTGTAGAAGAGGAGAAGGAGCGCATGGAGAACGAGCGCAAACGCATGGAGGACGAGCGTGAGCGCATGGAGAACGAGCGCAAACGCATGGAAGACGAGATGCGTCAGATCGAGGCTGAAAGAGAGCGTGCGGCTGAGGAGAGAAAACGTGCCGAAGCCGAGGCGGAAGAGGCTCGACGTATCCGTGAGGAGGAGAGAAGGAGAAACGAGGAGAACTCTTCGAACGGCGAAGAGGAGAGTGAAGAGAAGACAAATCGTGAAGGCAACAATAACGAGGAAGAGGAATAAACGGGGGAGACAATGAAAAAGTTTTTGATTCTTGCGGTTCTTATCATTTCGGTTTTTTTCAACGTATCGTGCAGCAAAAAGATGATCAAGGGGACGAACATCGAGGATACCCAGGATGCGCGTGATATCCTGACGGTCTTCGGGCACTATCTCAAGGGCTTCAAGGAGAAGGATCCGAGCATCTTTATCCCGTATATCTCGAAGGAGTATTACGACACGAACGGAACTGACGATCCGGCGGACGACATCGACTACGACAAGATGATCGAGATTTTGAATTCCGACGCCTACAGGAGCCTTGAAAAGGTCTCTGTCACATGTATCCTGAAGGATCTCGAATTCGAAGAGAACAACGGAAATCTTGCAAGACTGCTCTTCTTCTTCGAGGTGCGTTTCAAGATGAAGACACAGCTCCCGCCTGAGGAGAACGCATTCATCGCGCACGACGGTATGCTGAATCACAAAATATCCGACAACAACCAGATGAAGTTCATAAAAGAGGACGGAGAGTGGAAAATCGTCAGCGGTCTCTGATGATAACAAATAAATTTACTTTTTTCTCCCGAAATGTAGAAAGGGGAGGCTTTATTTTTTTATGTTTTTTCAGAGGTTAATTTATGGAAATCGACAAGAAATACGATCATCTGTCAATTGAAAAGAAGTGGTACCAGTTTTGGGAAGAAAAGGGCTTTTTCAAGGCTGATCCGAGCAGCAAAAAACCGCCTTACACGATAGTTCTTCCGCCGCCCAACGTAACAGGTGTCCTTCACATGGGACACGCCGTAATGGTCGTCGTTCAGGATGCGATGAGCAGATACAAAAGGATGTCGGGCTATGACGTTCTCTGGCTTCCGGGCACTGACCACGCGGGAATCGCAACGCAGATGGTAGTAGAGAGAGCTCTCAACAAAGAGGGAATTTCAAGACACGATCTCGGACGCGAAAAATTTCTCGAGAGAGTCTGGAAGTGGAAAAAGGAAAACGGCAGCACGATCACGCGCCAGCTCAGATGCCTCGGAGCGTCGCTCGACTGGTCGAGAGAGCGTTTTACGATGGATGAAAACCTTTCGAAAGCAGTCAGAGAAGTCTTCGTTTCGCTTTACGAAGAAGGACTCATCTACAAAAACACCTACATCATCAACTGGTGTCCGCACTGCAGAACCGCTCTTTCCGACCTTGAAGTCG
>JAGAAT010000113.1 GCA_017615095.1 bacterium | reverse complement strand
AGCCTACGAATTTGTCGGTCTCCTCGTCCATAAGCTCCGGATACTTCGTTACGAATGTGTCGTGCCACTCTTTAAGCGGGAAACGACCCTCTTTTACGAACATCGTGATGTACATAAGGACATCGTTGTTCGTGATTACCTGATAGCGCTGGAAAAGCTGGTTGAGAAGACCGATAAGCTTCTCGTCGGAGAGCTTCTTCGCGCCTGTGTCGATGCACTTTTCAGTTGCTTTTTTGATCCAGCTGTTGACCATATCCTTGTTGATATTTTCAACTTTTTTGATCTTGATCATAGCCTTGATCCAGCCCTCGTGGGTACCTTCGGCCTCAGCCTCCTGGAAATACTTCTCGTAGAATGATTCTGCGAGTTTTTCATCGACCTGCATGTTGAGTTCGGTAAGTGTCTGATCGTTCGGATACTGACCGCGAAGTGTAACAAGTTCCGCCTTTGCCGCCTGGTAGTCGCCCTTTGCAACGAGCTCCTTTACCAAAGCGCGTTTGTCAACCGGCTTTGACTCCGAGCATGAGGTCAAAGCAACCGAAAAAACCAGCGCGAAAATCGAGACAAAAAGGATAAATGATCTTTTCATAACAACCTCCCGAGATTGCGTTAAAAAAAAGCGGGGCTCAGCGGCCCCGCAAACAATTAATATTCAGCACCTGCACTGATCATGAGAGTCGTGAAGCCGTAATCCTTATCGCCGGTAGCGATCTTGGTTTGAGGCTGCATAAGGAAGGTGATACCAGCCATTCCTTTGATACCGGCAAGCTCTTTTGTGAAGAAGTTCGCCGTTACGCCGATCCTCATATAGTTTTTGGAGCTCTTGAAGCTTGTAGTCTCAAGGTAGTTGCTAAGCGACGCAGAGTTCGTGAAAATACCCTGGATAAAGTCGAATCTGAGCGCTATGCTGACTTTGTCGATCCAGTTGTGGTTGAAGTGATATGCATATCCGGGAGCAAGAGAAAGAAGCATGTTGGATGCAGACTTTTTCTTCGCTGTAGTTACGTCAACCAGGTTGAACATCGTATAGTCGAACGAGATCGGCATTTCGAAGCCCTTTACAGCGACCTGTGCATGAACTCCGATTCCGATGTATGCGAGGGACTTCTTTACGGTACCGTTGTTGAACTGATCGGTCCTGTACTGGAAACCGAGCGCAGCCTTTACATAATCCTTGAAGCCGTAGCCGACTCTGCCGTAAAGACCTATGGTCTTGTCTGTGTTCCAGAAATCGCTTGTGATCGTTCCTGTTCCGAGAGAAAGACCTGCGAAAATGTTGTGATCTTTTTTGATGATCCCGTTGTAGCCGAGTGCAAGACCGGCATCAGACTCGGGGATAAAGCCCTCGACCGCGATAAGGCTTCTGGTAAGGTAAGGAGTCGTGAAGCCCATGCCGAGAGTCTGGTAGGTATCCATCAGACCGTACTCGGGAACCATCTTTCCTGCCTTGATGAAAACATCATAGAACTTTATGCCGCCGAATGCCTCGTAAAGTATATTCGCAGCACCGTTCTGAACCGAATGAAGGTTTATCTTCGCAAGCGGGCTGTTGCCGTTGTTGATGAACGGGTTGTCCGTTCTGACGTTGAGAAGACCTCTTGCGATAACGTGTTCGCCCATATATTCGCCGCCGATAAGACCTTCGTCAACGCTTCCGTAGATCGCGCTGAGCTTGGCTCCCGTCGAAACATTCCCCTGTCTGTAGTTGCCGAGGAAGGTCATGCCGCCCTTGACAAGAAGGATCGGTTTGAAGCCGCCGAAGCTCTTGTTTGCCGGAGCTGCCTCTTCAGCAGGCTCTGACTCAGCAGCCGCAGCGTCAGCCTTCTCGGATTTGCCGGACTTTTTTGAACCTTTTTTCGGCGCCGCAGCCTCATCCTCGTCGCCTGAATCACCCATAAGATCTCTCATCGCAGCATCGCTTTCGGACTGTTCCTTAGCCTTTTTATCAGCAGGAGACTCTTCAGCCTCCTCCTCTTCAGCCTCGTCTTCCTCCTCATCTGCGGAATCGTCAAAATCATCGAAATCATCTGCGGTAACTGCAAACGGCAGTACGCAGAAAATGAAAACAACCAGTGTCGCCAACGTTTTTTTGATCATCAAAATTCCTCCATTTAATCAAAAGGACTCTAAAAAAAGCCTAAAAGCTTAGCAAAGACGCCTTTTTATTCAAGTTTTTAATTTACCAATAAAATCAAAGCGTTACTTCGAACTCTATCTTTACCCCCTTGAAATCGGGCAGATATCTGCATGTTCCGCCCTCGCAGGAAAAACCGCCCTTTTCGAGTCCGCCGAAAAGGTAGACCTTGAACATTTCGTCTCTGTATCCGACCGCTCCGCCGGTATACCAGTCCGGCGAATATCTTCCGTCGGAATGATCCTTTTCGACCCAGAGAGTGTTCTTGACCGAGGCAAAGATCATCTGTTTCCACGCAAAATCTATGACCGTCTTCAACTCGTGGACATGATCCATCTCGTGGACATCGTCCAGCCAGTAATCCTTCATGTAGTAGTCGTTGTTGAACTTGAGCGAAAAATCGGAGACATGTCCGCCGAGGTGAAGGAACGAAAGCACCCAGTCGCGGCTGTTGCGCCTACCCTGATTCCCGTCAACAGTATGGTATCCGACACCGGCAGAGAGTGAAAAATTGCTCCAGTCACGCTCACCGGAGAGCGACGCGAACCAGAAATCCTCGCGCTGATAGTTCAAAATCAGGTTCGGACGGCTCATCGGGAGCGCATCACGGTTATCCAGGGTGTCGCCCTTGACCAGATCGGCGTGGAATCTGATCCCGGAATGGTTTTCGTTGTACGAGATCCTGCCGCCGACCGCCCATGTATCAAATTCTGTATCGATCTGGAGATCGTTCGGGAGCATTGTCGGTGGGTTGAAATATCTCTGTTTCCGGTAGGCCGACTCCTCCATCCTGCTGTAGTTGAGGAAAAATTTGTTGTACATCTTAGCCTCGATCTTGAAGGTAAGACGACTGTTCTTTTCACCGAAATCGAAATAGTAGAGCGCCGAGGAGTAGAAGGCTGCGCCGTTCTGCAGGTCGTTCTTCTCTTTTTCGTCTTTCGGCTCGTTTTCCTTGAACTGCGATCTGGCGGTCGTTGTTTCGTAACCGTACGGGACGTAGACTGCGCCGGCATAAAACGAAAAACGCGGGAAGGGATTTTTCAGCGCGACATAGGCTCCTGCAAAGTGGAACTCCTTCTCGGCGTAGAGGGAACGCCTGATCGTCGCCTCCGCCTCAGGTCTCAAAAGCTGATACTTCCCGTAGTTGCCGTATCCGTATTCGACTCCGACCTCGAACTTTCTGTGTTTGTAGGCGAACTCGAAACCGGCAAGCCAGTCGTCGGTCTCGTTCATCCTCTCGAATGTCGCCGCATCGCGAAGCTCAGGATTCGCCCTGCCGCCGAAAGCCTTCAGATAGAACCCGTCGACATTTCCGGCGAGAGAGGCTCCGCGGATCGAATTATCCCCGTACATCGGTGAATTTGTTACAGAAAAAGCCATTCCGCGGTTCATGCTTTCATAAAAATCGCCCGCCGTGAAGCTGAATCTTTTCCAGGCGCCCTTGACGTAGATCCGGTCAAGATACTGTTCCCAGCAGTGGTTGAAGTGCTCGTGGCTGTACTTGTAGCCGAAGTTTTCGACCGTATCGTCAAAATCCTTGTCTACAAAAAAAAGCAGAGTTTTTCTGAGACCATAGGCCATGTGATCGTGCTTGAACTCGACACCGTCCTTTGTTTCGATTATAGCGTAGTTGTCGATAATCTGATCCGTCCCGATCCTGCGCTTCAAAAAGATGTGGCTGCGGTTTTTTGAATAGAAACTCCAGGAAAAATCCGACTTTCTGCCGTTCTTTTCGACCGTTCCCTGATCTTTTTTTTCTTCAGGGAGCCCTTCCTGCTTCTCAAGATCCGCCGCACCGGATCCGGTTTTTT
>JAGAAT010000112.1 GCA_017615095.1 bacterium | reverse complement strand
TCAATATGTTTCGGATATTTCCGCAAATCACAGTAATAAAGTTCACGGTTGTTTGTGATGAAAGTCAGGTGATCTCCGACGATGTTGCCTTCTCCGGCGTAGTTAGTGATCCCGTCAAGTTTGTGCCATTTCCAGTCTTTGGAAGAAGCATATTTTATGGTTGTTACAGAACTTTGCTGAGTTTCTCTGACATGAATCAAAACCCAGTTTTTGCCCACAAGCGGAGATCTTGACAGAAAAGAACCGTGACTTGGATTATCATGAATCAATTCGTAATAATATTCACCGTTTTGGCGTAAAATTGAAACGATGAACCTTTTTACACTGCCTAATTTGTCAGGATCCCTGTCGTATATTTCAATGACATACCGGTTTTCATTGAAACCCAAAAGATACGAATGTCCAAGTGTAAAATATTCATTCTTTTCAGGATCATACTCAACGACTCTTGTCGAATGCGTGAAATCCATTCCTGCAACTCCGTCATACATCCCGTGAGTCCAGATAGTTCCTTCGTTGGCACTGAAATCATTTACTGTCAGCAGACGGTCACAAGCGCTGACAAAAGTGTCCAAAGTCTCTTTTGTTTTCGGATGCATGTCCGGCAGCTTGCACGGCCACGGATAACATTCACGCTCTTTTGTCTGATTCGGATTTTTGTCCTGCTCTTTCAAATATGCTTGATACTCTTCCCAGTTGTCCCATTCCCAGATGTTGCGGACACACTGAGGATCGTTTTCTGTCGGCGTGTCGCAGCCGGGGCGGCAGAAAGTCGCCTTGCCGTTTTCATCCTTGAACGGGAAGGGTGTTTTGATCGTGTTCTCGTTGTAGCGGAGATCGAGACACTCAACAGTTTCAGGAGTGTCTGAATCGTTGTCCTGAACGACATCCGGTGTTTTGTCTGAATCATCGATGGAATCTTCATCAACGACGGTTGAGGGATCCTGCGTGTCTCTGTCGGCATCGGAAACTGCGTCGGAATCGTTCGCAGAACCAGACGAAGAGCAGGAAACAAAAAGTAATACAAGCATCAAATAAAGTAGTATTTTTTTCATTTTATCCCCTGATTATTTTGACACACGTCCCCGGCACTCCGTTCCACCGGATCAACTTGCCACTGGCAACTTGATTCTAGCTTAGATGGGGAATGTGCGACGGTAATCGGGAATAGTTTACTGATATTTACCTTGTGTCAACCATGCGAAGGAGATTTTGTGCAAAAAATAATTGACTGAATTTATTGAGAAAATATATTGCGCTGCCTTCCGACAAGGCACTTTGTGTAACTTTTTTCAGAGGCAGCCATGATTACGTCAAAAATTTTTGTTTTTATCCTGCTCGGCTTTGCTGCCGAGATGATCGACGGTTCTTTGGGAATGGGCTACGGCGTCAGCTCGAACACCTTTTTGCGCACTGCCGGCGTCCCCAGTGCGGTTTCGAGTGCCTGCGTTCACGTCTCGGAGATTTTTACAACTCTTGTTTCGGGGCTTTCCCACCTCAAAATGAAGAATGTCCACAAGGGGCTTTTCTTCCGGCTGCTCTTTACGGGCATTCTGGGCGGGATCATCGGAGCATATCTGCTTGTCAACTTTGAAAGCAGGGAGCTCGACATCGTTATCGATGTATATCTCCTGATCATGGGCGGATTCATTTTTTCCAAAATTTTCAGGAAACTGGGCGCTCCTCGTGAATACGGCAACTATACGATACCGCTCGGATTTGCGGGCGGCTTTACCGACGCGATGGGCGGCGGCGGCTGGGGACCTGTCGTTACGAGTACGCTTCTTGCTTCAGGTCACGATGCCAGAAGGACGATCGGAACGGTCAACACGGCGGAGTTTTTTGTAACGATCGCGGAAACGACGACCTTTGTCGCGATGCTCGGCGACTTCAGGAGTTATACCGAAATCATTCTCGGACTCATCATCGGCGGCGTGATCGCGGCACCTCTCGGCGCATATTTCTGCAAAAAAGTTCCGGTCAAACTGATGCTCGGACTTGTCGGAATACTGGTTATTTTTCTCAATTCATACAAGCTCCTGAAGCATACCGGTGTGCTCTGATATTTTTAGTTGACAGATTTTCCGCTCAGAAAATAATTTAACGTTTAACGGCTTTTAACAGAGGTGATTATCCAAACAACAACCATGGAGGTAAGACAATGAAGAAGTACAAATGCAAAGTTTGCGGAGAAATTTTTGAAGTAGCTGACGGCGAGAAACCCGTTTGCCCGATTTGCGGTGTTGACGGTGATGAACTTGAACTGATCGGGGATGCGGCTCCTAAATCGAATCCCTATGCCGGAACACAGACCGAAAAGAATCTTGAGGCTGCTTTTGCCGGCGAATCTCAGGCAAGGAACAAATATACCTACTTCGCTTCTGCTGCCAAGAAAGAGGGTTACGAGCAGATCGCGGCACTCTTTCTGAAGACTGCCGACAACGAGAAGGAACACGCAAAAATGTGGTTCAAGGAGCTTAACGGGATCGGTACGACCGCCGAAAATCTCGGTGCGGCTGCTGACGGTGAAAACTTCGAGTGGACCGATATGTATGAAGGATTTGCAAAGACGGCAGAGGCTGAGGGTTTTGCGGAGCTTGCGAAGAAGTTCAGAATGGTCGGCGCTATCGAAAAGCACCACGAGGAGCGTTACCGCGCACTTCTTAAAAACGTCGAGGCTCAGCAGGTTTTTGCGAAGAGCGAAGTCAAGGTCTGGGAATGCCGCAACTGCGGACACATCGTTGTCGGCACTAAGGCTCCCGATGTCTGCCCGGTTTGTGCACATCCGCAGGCATACTTTGAAGTAAACGCAGAAAATTACTAACCGGAGGTTTTTATTATGGATATGAAATTCTTTAAATGCGAGCGCTGCGGTCAGATCGTTGCGATCGTAAAGGGTACTGCCGCTCCCCTCGTATGCTGCGGCGAAAAGATGAAGGAGATAGTTGCCGGCACAACAGATGCTTCCGTCGAAAAGCATGTCCCGGTCTGCGAAGTCAAAGACAACAAAGTCGTTGTTACTGTCGGTGCCGTAGCTCATCCGATGATCGACGAGCACTACATCGAGTGGATCGCGATCCAGACGAAGTTCGGGAACCAGCGCAAGGCTTTGAAGCCGGGTAATGAACCGAAGGCGTGTTTCGCACTCTGCGAAGGCGATGAGCTTATTGCGGCTTACGCTTACTGCAACCTCCATTCGCTCTGGAAATCATAATTTTACGACTCTGATAAATTCGTGAAACCTTGATCCCTATTAGGTTTTAGACCGATCGGTCTCATGGAGCGGTTTATGGAAAAAAACAGAGATAAAAGCGTTCTTGTCACCGGCGCTCTCCGTGGTATCGGCAGAGCAGTCAGCCTCAGGCTTGCCGCAGACGGTTACAGGGTCGTCCTGAATTACCGCGGCGATAATGAAGCCCGTGCGAATGAGCTGAAAAGCGGGATAGAGAGGCTCGGCGGAGCCGCTCAAATCATAAAATTCGATGTGGCTGACAAAGAGGAGTGCGCCGGCGCTCTCGGCGAATATCTCAAAACGGATCAGCCCTTCTGGGGAGTCGTGCTCAACGCCGGGATCTGCCGCGACGGGCTCTTCCCGGTTATGAGTCAGGCAGACTGGACGAGCGTGATCGATACGAATCTTAACGGGTTTTACAATGTCCTGCGCCCTGTCGTGATGCCGATGTGCAAAAAGAGAGAGGGGCGGATCGTCGTGATCTCATCGGTCTCAGGTTTGACCGGCAACAAAGGACAGGTCAACTACAGTGCTTCAAAAGCCGGTTTGATCGGGGCTGCAAAGGCTCTGGCTCTTGAAGTCGCATCCCGCTCGATCACGGTCAACGCGATAGCTCCAGGCGTTATCGAAACGGATATGACGGAGAGTCTCGACAGGTCGATAGCCGAAATGATCCCGCTGAAGCGTTTCGGAAAAAGCGAAGAGGTCGCCGCGCTGACTTCCTTCCTGCTTTCGGAAGAGGCCGGATACATCACGAGAGAGGTCATCTCGATCAACGGCGGACTTCACTAACTGGATTTTTTTTCAGAAAAGGTCCTGCGTAGACAGGTTCAAAAAGGCTCAGATCAGCCGTTCTTTGCCGCGAGCTTTGCCTTGATATATTCGTCGAGACCGCCCATCTGCATGATCTGATCGACCTCGGGCGGAAGCGGCGGGAAGGTGACGGTCGAACCGTCCGGAAGTTTGACTGTGCCGGCTTCTGTGTCGATTTCAACGACATCACCGCGTTTTACTCTGCCGAGCAGGTTCTTGATCTCGAGGGCCGGAAGTCCGGCGTTGATGCAGTTCCTGAAGTAGATCCTGCTGTAGGATTCCGCGATTATCGCGCCCATTCCGAGGTACTTGAAGCAGAATGCCGCCTGCTCGCGTGACGAGCCGCAGCCGAAATTTTTGCCGGCGATTATGATGTCTCCGGGTTTGACCTCCTTGATGAAGTCCGGATCCTCGTCCTCGAGTGAGTGCGATGCGATCTCCTGCGGTTCGGTGACAGTGTAGGTGTATTTCCCCGGGAAAATAACGTCGGTGTTGACATCGTGTCCGTAAACAAAAACCTTTCCCTTGATGATTGCCATAGTTTCCTCCTAAAAATTATTCAGGTACGATTATTGCAGTTCCGAAAATCTTTTCAACCTTGGGGAATGCCGCCTCGGCCTCTTCCCGTGTCGCGTAGCATCCGTGGCGGAGCCTGTACCAGACGGCGCTGCCCTTTACTTTTTCCGAGATCCTTGCCCCGAACTGTTTGTGAGATTTGAGAAATTCCTCGACATCGTCCAGCGATTTCGATGCGTAAAGCTGGATCGAAAAGGCGCACTTCGAAGGTTTGCGCTGGCTTGTCGGCTGAGCTGCCTGGATCGGCTTGGGTGCCGCCTGAGCCTGTTTCGGCTGTTCCGCTGTAGCCTGTTTGGGCTGTTTCTGTGTCAGATCTGCGCTCTTCAGAATATCCTCGAGACTCCGGTTCTCCGGTTTAGGTTTCTCTTTTTCGGCAGCCTTCGCCTGCTGGGGTTTAGGCTGTTCCTTCGGCTTTGCTTCCTGCTTGTCATGCGGTTTTTCAGCCTTTGCCTGCTCTTTGTGCGGCTCGCTTTTCTGCTCTTTTTTAGGCTCTGGCTTTGCCGCTTCCGCCTTTTTAGCCGTTTGAGGTTCTTCCTTTTTGGGTTTTGCCGCTTCGGCTGTCTTCTGTGCCGGGCGGACAGGCTCTTTTTCAGCCTGCTTTTCTGCTGCGCCTGCACTGTCGAATTCCGGAAGCGGACATGCATTTGCAGCTCCGGCTTCGGGGCAGACGATCTCCGTACTGCACTCGCCGGATTCATCCAGCGTATGGTGTTTCTGCGCACACGCCATCAGCTCGCCGTATTTCGCCTGGAGCTCGTCGATCTTGTCCGAATAGAGGACAAGCTTTTCGTTCTGCCAGGAGTCTTCGGAGCTCTCCTCTGCCTCGCCGCACCTGCCGATGAATATCCCGACAGTCAGAACGAGTGCAAATTCGACGAAAAGAAGCAGTATGTTCACGCTCCGCGTGCTGAAAAGGATATTTTCTTTATTGTTGTCCACGCTGCCTCTCGAAACGTTTTTTGTTGAATTTCCTGATCAGCATGAGCGAGCTCGGATCCGTAGGCTCGTCCTTCTTGAGACTGCTGTAGATCTCAAGAAGATCCGCTGCGTTGTCGTCTACGTTCGGCACGGTCTGGTTGTCCGTCGAGCGCATGAAGTAGTAGAGCTTTTTGCGTGTCCTCTCCAGTTCCGAAACTGCGTCTGCGATAGATTTTGCCGTAACTTCGTGAAGCAGGAGACCGCGTCCACTTTTCTTGACCTTTTCGGCGATGACGCTGCCGGCTGAGACGACCAGGCACTTCCTCGCAGCGATCGCGTTGTTTACGAGGAATGTGTCGCCGCGGTACCAGTGCGCAGGGATGATCAGGACATCGAAGGTGTTCAGTGCCGCGTTCATCCTGCCGGGCTGGATCGGACCGTGGAACATGACGTTCGTGTTCCTGACACGCTGTTTCAGGCGGTTGCCGAACTGTGCGTTTTCGTGCGTCTCTCCGTAGATGTGGAGCTCGTTCTGGTAGCCCTGGGAGTAGAGCAGGTTGAAGGCGTCCACGAGTTCGATGATGCCCTCTTCGGGCAGGATCTCGCCCATAAAGCCGAACTTGACTGCCCCCTCGATCTCGAAAGGTCTGTTTTCAAAGGTGCCGTCGCAGAGCATCCCTGCATCAATGACTGATACTTTGTGCTCGGGTATGACGCTGCTGTAAAAAGTCTGGTACTCGTTCTGCGAGAAGAAGACGAACCTGTCGCAGAAGTTGATGACGTCGTCGGTCAGATCGCTCCTTTCGTCCTTGATCGTAGAGGTGAGAGCCTCTCTTTTCGAGCGGTTGTAGTACTGCGAGTAGCGTCCGATGTTTTCAAACCAGAAAGAGTGTGAATTGTCCGGTCTGAAGCAGAGCACGAGTTTCTTCACGAAGAAGGAGAGCGATGTGCTGATGAAGTTGGAGATCCTGATCGTTTCAGGGGTCTCAGACGCCGGATAGCCCTTTTTGAAGAGCGAGTTGGAAAACAGAAATCCGTCGGTTATCGAACAGACGACGGGGATCCTGCGCTCCTTGGCGATGAACGGGTAGTTGAATGAGTGGTTTTTCAGGCTCCAGATGTGGACGCAGTCGAAGTGCTCCTCTTTCAAAATGAAGTCGAAGACGTTGTCCATCCGCTCGTTGATGTAGGTCTCGCTGAATGTTTCGTAGCGGGTCGGGATACAGGTCGTCATCAGCTTGTAGTGCGGGGTCTGGACGATGTTGAGGGCGAAAAGTTCCCTGCTGTCGGAAAATTCCGGGTAGAAGACCGTGATCTGCGCCCTGTCGCTCAGGCTCTCCAGCAGGAGTTCGATATAGCTGTTGAAGAATGCCAGCGACATCCCGCTCTGGGGCGGGGAATCCAAAACAAAAAGTACGGAAATCACGTCACAACCCGCAGATGGTCCCGGTGAGTGCGCTCATTGCCGCTGTTGCCGGACTCGCGATGTGGACCTCGCCGTTCCCCTGTTTGCCCTTGAAGTTGCGGTTGGAGGTGGAAACGATGACCTCGCCGTCTCCCGTCATGCCGATCTGACCTGACGCACAGCCTCCGCAGCCCGGGTTCGCGATAAGGAACCCCGCGTCGAAAAGCGTCTCCAGTATCCCGTTTTTCATCAGCTGACCGTAGATCCTTCTCGAAGAGGGGACGATGTAGCCGTTTGTCTTTATCCTTTTGCCTTTAACGAGCCTTGCGACCTCTTCAAAGTCCGAATATCTGCCGTTCGTGCAGCTTCCGATGAAGACTGTATCGACCTTCTTGCCTGCAAATTCGGAGACTCCGTGGACGTTGTGCGGATGAGGCGGAGCTGCGACAAGAGGCTCCTTGAGGTCGTCGAAGCTGAGCTCGTAAACCTTTGCGTAGCTTGCGTCTTCGTCTGCCTTGAACTCAGGGAAACCCTCAAGCCCGACAGTCGGGATCATTATGCTGATCGCACCCATCTCGGTACCCATGCTGGCGATCGTTATGCGCTCGTCGAGCGTCAGTTTTTCGATCTCCGGTCCGTAAAGCTCTACGACCTGTCCCAAAAATGTGCGCGAGCCGAAATTCTTGAGCATGAAAAGCGCGATATCCTTTGCCCGGATCGACTCAGCGCGTCTGCCGGTGAAGTTCAGTTTTACGGTCTGCGGAACCTCGAACCAGGTTCTGCCCGTCTTCCAGATGTAAGAGATATCGACATCGCCCATCCCCTGACCGAAGCAGGCGATCGCACCCATGATGTTGAAGTGGCTGTCGGTGCTGACGATCGTCATTCCTGGTTTTGCGTATTCGTCGATGATGATGTGCGAACCGATACCGGCGTCGACATCGTAGACCTTCAAGCCCTCTCTGCGGGCGAAGTCGCGGCATCTCTGCTGGTTGACGGCGTACGGTATCGTCTTTGCCGGAGCAACGCAGTCGAAGGTGAACATCGTTCTCTCTTTATCTGCGATCAGGTGGTCGGTGAAGTTTTTTTCAAGGTTGTTGACGACATTGGCGCCCGCAAAATCCCTGGCGCTTTTGTAGTCGATGTTGATCCAGACGATGGATCCCGGAGCCACTGATTCGTTCCTGTCGATCAGGTGGTCGTAAAAGATCTTTTCGATAATGGTTTTGCCCATAGTTTTCTCCTTTATAAAAAAAACAATGGAATTTACGACTTACAATATTTTTTGCAATTAAAGGCGGAACGAAAAAATCATTCCTCTTCCTCTTCCGGCTCTTCGATGTCGGGAGAGTAGACTGTGACGCGGTTCCTGCCGTGTTTTTTGGAATAGTAAAGCGCTGTGTCTGCCTGCCTTTGGAACTCGGCTGCGGTTATCGGATCCGCTTCGTTGAACGAGGCGACTCCGAATGATGCCGAGACGTGGATCGAGGTATCTCCGAAGTGCGTGATCGAATCGTAGATTATTTTGCGGATCTTTTCGGCAAGTTTTTCGGCTACGGAGAGCGTCATAGTCGTGAGGATCACGAACTCCTCTCCGCCGTAGCGTGCGCAGATGTCGTACTTTCTGGAGTTGCTCTTCAGGCAGTTCCCTATCATTTTGATGATCTGGTCGCCTGCCTGGTGCCCGTAGGTGTCGTTGACATCTTTGAAGTGGTCGATATCGACCATTATCATCGAGAGCGGCTGCCCGGAGCGCGAAGCTTCGTTTGTCTTGTTTTTCAGCGATTCGTCGTAGAAACGGCGGTTGTAGAGGGTCGAAAGGGCGTCGGTCATCGACAGGTTTTCGACCGCCTTGTACATCTCGATATTGTTGAGAGCCGACGCCGTGACCTTGTAGATCGTCTTTATCGAGTCGGTGTAGCTTTTCATCGTGGCGAAATCTTCGGGCTTTTCGGTCAGGATCGAGATGGCGCCTTTGATTTTGTTGTTATAGCTGAGTCTCCGGCACGAAAGCCCGCTGAAGCGGTTGAGTTCGCTGAATTTGCCGGAAAAAACAGGCTTTGACTTGCGCTTGTTGATATCTTCGGCTTCGAAGACCTCGTCAAGCTTTTCATCGATGATCATTGCGTGGATCGAGCCGGTTTCGAGCTCTTCACCCGTCGCGATTTCACGGAGATCCTCAAGTTCGTACGGCCATTTTTTCTGACCGTCTTCGGCAAGCGTGAATGCGTAACCGGTAGGATTTCCTCCGTTTTCCGACTTTTCGCAGAAAAATACGCCCTTTACGCACGGAACAAGGTTGAAAATTGCGGCAGAGACAGTCTTCAAAAGCTCGTCGTGGTTGAAAGAGTCAATGATTTTGGATATTTCCCTGGAAAGGATCGTGCTCTTCTGCCTCTCTTCGGCGATCCGGTTGAAGGTCAGACCGTATCTGATGCTGCTGACGATGTTGCTCTTGACGGGCTCGAATTTCTTTATCACTTCATCATTGGGGAGAGGCGTCTTCATAACGGAATCGACGATCAGGACATATTTTTTGTCAAGGTCGTAATCGAACGGCATTATCGGGAAGTAGACCCTCTGGTTGAAGGGCGGGATGAACGGGATGTCGTCGCTTTCTCCGAGAAGCGTCCGTGTCGGGTAGGGGATGCTGTCGTGGATGCAGCTGTAGAGGAGCCCCTTGCTCTCGAACTCTTTGTCCGTCATGTAGTCGCGGACCATGTTGTCGTCGAGCGGTTCGATCAGTTTCAGCTTGATCTTCGTGTTGTCCGGCGAACTCGGGTTTTCCAAAGATTTTTTCAGCTGCCCGAAGGGATCGTCAACGATCGGCGAACTGATGCTTCTCTGAACTTGAGCGGTACTTTTTTTAGGTTCGTCCTGGCTTTCGATCCACTCCTGGATGGATTTTGATCTCGAAAAGAGTCCGACACCCATGGAACATAGCACGAAGAGCGCACTTGTAATGAAGTGGGCGGTGTCGTTAAATTCACCCGAAGCCACCATTACTATGAAGGCGGCGACTGAGTATGCGATGTATCTTCCGTGTTTGTTTTCATTGGTTTTTGCTACAAGAGGCAGCGCCAGAAAGACGAGCGGAAGGATCGCGCTTCTGAATTCTCCGGTGGATGCGGAGACCGCGAAAAGCGGCAGTACTGTTATCGTGAAAACGGGGATCTTCGCCTTTTCATACTTTTTTGCGTACAGAACCGTCAGATAAAAAAGAGTCCAGAGAACTGCAAACGCGACTGCCTTGACCGTGGCATCCTTGATGGAACTCAGGTTCAGCGAGGAGATCAGGCAGAAGACCAGAGTTAAAGCGTGTAAAAAAAATTCGGATCTAATGAGAGTCGATATCATCTTTTAAAATGAATTGGTCTGCGCGAATCATCATGAATCTTTTGCGCAGAAGCTCCTCTTTGGCTCTTCTATCCTTATCCAAATGATTTCGCTGTTGTTTCTTTTTTTCTATTTCCTTTTGCAGGGTTTTCTGCTGAGTTTCAATGGATTCCGAGATTTGAGCCAGCTTGGAATTTTTTCTGTAAACGCTGATCGTGTCGGCAGCCAGAATCACTGCGGCAATAAAAACGATTGAACAAATAATGATTGTGCGAGTCTTTCTGCTCATCCCTTTGCCTTTGTTGCGACAGCGATGTTTTCAAACCTGAGCGACTTCAAAATATCAAGGATTTTAGTTACTTCTCCGTGCTGAGTCGCCG
>JAGAAT010000111.1 GCA_017615095.1 bacterium | reverse complement strand
TTTCTGACGGCGATTTCTCCCAAGTGAGCCCGGTGTTGTTGTCTATGACCACATTCGATGTAGACGAGAAACTCTGCGCCGTGCATTTGTTCGTGTACTGCGCATCCTGACCGTAAAAATCGGCACTTGAAGAGCTCGGGCAGGTCATTGACGAGGATGCGTTGTAGCAGGTCGTCTGACCGGTGCAGATTTCTCCAAGTGATTTCGATCCGCCGGAAGAATTTGACTGGCATGTCGAACCGTTCCATTCATAATCTTCCGAAACACATTTGAACCGACATTCGCTGCTGCTCGGATTTGTGTTGTACATGCCCGTTTCCGGCGGGTACCAATCCTCGCCGTCCCAAGTCTGCGAAATCGATTCCGCAGTGTTCCATGTCGCATTTGCCGGAAGACCGGTGCAGTCCGCCACACGGGAATCCGCTTTGCAGACAGAACCTGTCCACGAATAGTGCTCAAGACAGCCGCAGACATAGCCGCCTTCAACGACAGCGCACGAACCGCTTGCGTGGAGGACGCCTTCGCAAGGGTCGGAATCACACGGATTTACCGGAACAGGCTCCTCTTGATCCTCGTCCGGCTCAGGTTCGCCCGTATCAGTAGGTTCAGCCGTGTCGCCTTCATCAGGAGCAGTGTCTCCGCTGTCCTCGTCAGGCTCGGTTGTCCCGGTGTCGGTCGGCTCAGGTGTACCAGTGTCCGCCGGCTCAGTGGTTCCGGTGTCGGTCGGTTCGGTTGTGCCGGTGTCCGTCGGCTCAGGTGTACCAGTGTCGGTCGGCTCTTCCGGTTCCTTCATGCAGGTATTGCTCTCCTCGTCGCAGATCAGACCTGAGTTGCATGTGCCGTTTTTGTAACATTCGCCGCCCAAAGCGCCCCTCTCTTTCGGTTCGTCAGTCCGGGTTTGCCCTTCCTGTGAATCTTCAAACTTAACCGGTCCGTCGCATGAAACCGCCAGAAACATCGTAAAAAGCACGAAAATCAGACATAATTTCTTCATTTTTGCTCCGTGGTATCCATAAAAACTCTTAAAAAACCCAAAAAACATCCGCTTATACCACAATAAACTTTTGACTCAAAATCTATGTGAAATAAAATTCCGGGCACAAATTTCAGGAGGTACTCATGGACGAAAGAATGGAAAAATTGAAAGCAGCATCAAGTTATATTTCAGGCTTGGTCGCAGAAAAGGGGCTGGAGTTCCCCAAACTTCTGGTAACGCTCGGAAGCGGGCTCGGCTCGTTCGCGCAGGGAGTCGAAAAACTCCTCGTCATCCCATACAGCAGGATACCGAACAGCCCTCAGTCGACTGTTGACGGACACGCAGGGCAGCTCGTGCTGGCAAGAGAGCCGAAAAGCGGCGCCAACTTCTGGATAATGCAGGGAAGAGTCCACTTTTACGAGGGCTACTCGATGTTTGAGGTCGTCTTCATTCTGAGGACACTTGTCCTGCTGGGGATCAAAAAATTCATCGTCACGAACGCGGCAGGCGGCATAAACCGTTACTTCAACGCCGGCGATTTTATGATCATCCGCGACCACATAAACTTCATGGGGACAAACCCGCTGATCGGCAAAAATCTCGACGAATTCGGCACAAGATTCCCCGACATGACAAATGTCTACAGCCGCAAGATGTCGATTTTGCTGCAAAAGGCAGCCAGTGAGCTCGATATCGCGCTGAAGGAGGGCGTCTACCTCGCCGACTCCGGCCCGTCGTTCGAAACCCCGTCGGAGGTCAGGATGATGGAGCGCTTGGGCGCGGATGCAGTCGGGATGTCGACCGTTCCGGAAGTCATCGTCGCAAAGCACGCAGGACTTGAAGTCGCCGGGATAAGCTTCATTTCGAACAAGGCGGCAGGTATTTCGCCTACCCCGATCTCACACATCGAGGTTTCCGAAAACGCAGCAAAGGCAGAAAAGCAGTTCACAAAACTGATGAGCCGCTTCATCGAACTCGTCCTGGAGGGAAAGGATGAATAACGGGCTCCTTGAAAGAGCTGTCGCCTCGGCGTTAAAAATCAGGGAAAACGCCTACGCCCCGTTCTCAGGCTTCAAGGTCGGAGCCGCGCTGATAACCGGCAGCGGTGAGATCTTCAACGGCGTGAATGTTGAAAACTCCTCATTCGGGGCAACTGTCTGCGCAGAGAGGAACGCAATATTTTCAGCCGTAACGGCAGGCAAAAAAAACTTCGACACGATCGTCATAGCCTCGAATCTCGACGGGAAAGCCGTCTACCCATGCGGGATCTGCTGTCAGGTCATGGCGGACTTCAACCCGGATATGCGGATCGTGCTCGTAAACAGCGAAACGGGAGTCATTGAGCAGGACTGCACTTTGAAGGAGATCTTTCCGCAGAATTTTGAGTTCAAAGGCGGCAGGTGATGGATCTCATCAGGTTTTTCGTCACATTCATTCTGATCTTCTCGCTCGGCTGCGCCTCTTCGGCAAAGGTCGAACCGCAGTTCGAGATGCCTGAGACTTTGGGAGATGACGGTTCTGCCGGTGCTGAACTTCCTGAAAAATGGTGGGAAGTCTTCGGAGACGCAGAACTCAACCGGCTCATGGAGCGTGCGATCGGTGAAAACTTTTCGCTCAAGGCATACGCAGAACGCTTTGAACAGGCAAAGGCTGTCGCCAAGCTCAACGGAGCCGACATCTACCCGACTATTTCGGCAGGGATAGGATTTGACGAGAACCTGACCAACGCAAACGGAAGACCGGCAAACTACAACTCGGAAAAGTATTCGGTCTCGCTCTCGATCAGCTACGAAATCGACCTCTGGGGAAGGATCCGCGCCCTCCGCGATTCAGCAAACTATTCACTTCAGGCATCGGCGGAAGACTTTGAGGCGGCAGCCATTTCGCTCTCGGCGACCGTTGCCGAGACCTGGTTCCAGCTCACTGCGAAGAGGGCGGCTCTCAAAATTCTGGAAGATCAGTACTCTGTAAATGAAAAATATGCCGAACTGACCCAGCTCTCCTACAGCGGAGGATCCGCAGAAGCAGACGATATCCTTCAACAAAAACAGCAGCTCCTTTCGATCGAAAGCGAAATTTCAGCTGCAAAGACCGAGATCGCAGTTCTTGAAAACCTGCTCTCCGTCCTGGTCGGGAAACCGCCCAGATCGGAACAGTTTCCAGAGTCAGCCGTCCTTCCGGAGATGCCGGAATTTCCGAAAGCAGGGCTTCCGAGCGAGCTTATAGAGCGCCGTCCGGATGTCCGCTCAGCCTACTATGCAGTCAAAAAGGCCGACAGTTCCCTCGCTGCCGCAATGGCTGACAGATATCCTAAACTCTCGCTGAGCGCGAGCGGCGGACTCGGTTCGCAGGATATCACGACGCTTTTTAAGACCTGGTTCGTCAATCTGGCTGCAAACCTCACCGCACCGCTTTTCAACGGCGGAAGAAATCAGGCGACGGTCGAAAAAAACGAGGCTGAGGTCCGCGAGGCGCTCAACAGCTACAGCCAGAAGGTCCTCACAGCTCTTCAGGAGACCGAAGATGCGATCGCAAAAGAGAAGGGTGAACACGAAAGGCTTGAAAACTTGCAAAGTCAGTATGAGATCGCAAAAAAACTGACAGAACTCCGAAA
>JAGAAT010000110.1 GCA_017615095.1 bacterium | reverse complement strand
GATCCCGCCGGTCTGCTGCTCGTTTGCCGGCTCTTCATCCGGTTCAAAGGGATCAGAGTCATCCTGCCCGATCTCATCAGAATCCGCGGGCTCCGTATCGTCAAAGTCTCCAGGCTCGAAGCCGTCGTCCGAGCCGGTCGGTCCGGGCTCATCGGAATCAGGCCGGATATCGTTATCGGTTTCGTTATCGGAGGAACCTCCGCAGGCACAGAAAAAGAGAACGAAAGCTACGGTTAAAAACAAAAATTTGAACTGTTTCATCGCACCCTCCAAGAAAAATCTGAAAATTTTACTGTTTTTAAAAAAAATTGATAGAGTAAGCCGCATTTTGAGTGAATTTAGGACTTTGAGGTATCAAGTGGCTGAATTTAATAGTGAAATATTGCAGAAGATGATGGAGCGGGCGCTTTACCTGTCGACACTTTCAACAACAAAGACATATCCCAATCCGAAAGTCGGCGCCGTAATTTTCGACGACTCCGGCAAAATCGTCTCGGAAGGTTTCACTCAGGAGTACGGCGGCGACCACGCAGAGGCGTCGGCACTTCGCAAAATCGGTTTTTCGGCAGATGCCATGAATATGGCGGTAACACTTGAACCATGCAACCACTTCGGCAAGACTCCGCCCTGCTCCGAAGCGATTCTGAAATCCGGGATCAGGCGGGTCTTCATAGCAAAACGCGAGGAGAACCCGAAGGCGCAGAACGGCGCAGATTTTCTTGCCGGGCACGGCGTCGAGGTTCACTTTTGTGAAGAATTCGCCCCGCAAACTGAAGAGATCAACCGTTTTTTCTTCAAGGGGATCCGCGAAAATCTGCCATGGATCACTGCCAAAGCAGCAGTATCGTCTGACGGATTCATCACGAAAGAAACCGGTAAACCGACTGTAATAACAGGAGATCTTTCCCAGATCTATGTCCACGGATTAAGAAGTTCGCACATGGCTATAGCCGTCGGTGCCCGAACAGTCAACATCGACGACCCGCTGCTTACAGTCAGGCGCGTTCAGGGCTTTGATCCGCAGCCTGTCATCTTCAGCCGCAAACTTGACCTTGAACCAGATTCGCGGATTTTGAGGCGGGATCCGATAATTTTTACCGAATCGGACGACCGCAGCAGGCTTGAGCCACTCGAAGATCTCGGCTGCCGGGTAGAAGTCATGGAAAAGGGCTTCCGGCTCATCGGGGCACTGAGACTGCTCTTCGGGAAATACCGGATAAATTCGCTCATGGTCGAAGGCGGAGCGATGCTGACAGCTTCATTTTTATCAGAAGGGCTGATAGATGAATTCCAGATCCTGAAATCGAAGGAGATTTTCGGTAGCGGAGTAGCCCTTTTCGACAAAAACGCCGGGGAAATCTTCAAGCGCAGCTATAGGCTGAAAGAGAAAGGGACTCTTGGCTGTGATTCTTTGGAAATATTCAGAAAGATCTATTAAATCCGGTTACTTGTTCGAATTCATGTCTGAAATTTTTTCTTTGTAGATCGCCTTCGGCGCGACGCTGTAGAGCGATTCGAAAAGCGTTGCCGCCTCCGCTCTGTACTTCTCGTCGCGGGTGATCATAAAGAGCTCGAAATAGATGTCGGCGAGATTCTCCTTGTTGGTCTCGTTCTCGAGCATCGCCTTGATGTTTCCGATAGCGCTCCCTGGATCTTTCTGAGCCGCGATTTTCCATTTCAGGAGCTCGCAGGAGAAGATGATAGACGCACGCTTGACCTCTCTGCTGGTTTTGAGCGCCTTTTCATCCACATCGGCAGCCTCGTCATAACGCCCCATCCTGTAAAGAAGGTCTGCCATTTCATACTGGAATTCGCAGTTGATCGACGCGATGTTGAGCTTTTCGCCGAGCTTTATCGCCTTATCGTAGCACTCATAGGAGAGATCGTAGTTCCCGATACGTTTTTCGATGTTGCCGCTCATCGCATTGGCGATCGCGATCTGCCTGCTGTTTCCAAGATCGTTCGCTATCTCCGTCTGCGCACGGACAAGCTCTTTAGCCTCTTCGTAAAGTCCCTGCCAGATCTTCAGCTCGGCAAGGTTGTTAGCCGTATAGATGATGTACGACCTGATGCCGAATTTCCTGTAGGTTTCAAGCGCATGGCTGTAACAGTCGGCCGCGTTGTTGAAGTCGTTGAGGTATGAATAGATCAGACCGAGGTTGTTCTTTGCGACCGCGATATCGATGGCGTTTCCCATCTCCTCGGCAAGCTTCAGCTGCCCCTTGTAGTAGTCAAGCGCAGTGCTGTAGTCACCGCGGTAGTAGGCAACTCCGCCCATGTAGCGGTACGAAAGCGCCGTCCCGGCCTTATCGTCGATCTGCTGGGCAAGCCTGAGCTTCTCCTTGAAGTGTTCGAGTGCGTCGTCCATCTCGCCTTTGTAGTAGTGTATAAGACCGCGGTAGCCCTCGACCTCGCATCTGCCCTGGGTATTGCCGAGCTTCTCGTAAATCTCATAGGCTGTATCGAGAAGCGGCGAAGATTCGTCGTAGCGGCTCTTTTCGAGGAGCATGTTCGCAAACGCCTTCATACTTCCGGCAATCAGCAGATCGTTGTTGATCTTCTTCGCACGGTCGAGATTTTCCTTGAATATCTTTTCCGCAAGATCCCACTTTCCGGTGAGTTTGTAGATGCCGCCAAGAAGCTGACCGACCTCGATGATCTCGCTGTCGTCGGTAAGAAGGTTTATAAGCTTTTCGTAGAGCTTTTCAGCCTCCTCATTGTGGTACTGCGATTTCGCGTAGTCTGCCGCCTTGCGCAGATAGACGATCTCCTTTTCGAGGTTTTCAGCCTTTCCGAAGTGGAAAGCCAGAGTCGCATAATACTTAGCCTCGTTCGGATAGTTCTGCTCTACGGAGATCGCTATTTTGCGGTGGATCTCCTTCAAGCGCGCCTTGAGCTGCATCGAGTACGCCGCGTCGCGGAGAAGCGAGTGGCGGAAGAAATACATCATTTCGGATATCTCGTCCCAAATCAGCTCCTCGGTACCGTCCTTCAGGAGTTCGTTGAAGTTTTTGACATCGTTCGTTATCTCCTTGAGTATCGAAAGATCGATCTCGTTGCCGATGACCGATGCCCTCGAAACCAGATCCTTAAGGTGCGAAGGAAGCCTGTCGAGACGGCTGACAAGCAGCGAGTTTACGCCGCTCGGGACCTCGATCCTGTCGTTTTTCAGGACGAAAACTCCGTCGACCTGCTGGAAGCAGTTTTTATCGACCATGAAGAGAACAAGCTGTTCAACGAAAAATGGGTTGCCCTCGGTGCGGGAAAAGACGAACTTCGCGACCTCCGACTTGATCTTGCCGCCCAAAATCCTTTCGACAAGCGCTCCAACCTCAAGATCGGAAAGCTTTTCAATGACTTTGCTGCGGAAGCGGCCGTCTTCAGAATCCGGGACGAACTCGAGCTTGGTGCCGTCGTCATTGAGTCTCGAAAGCAGATAGACAGCGACCTTGTGCTCGTCGAGCTTGCCGATGATCGTCTTCAAAACGCTGAGCGAATCACCGTCGATAGAAAGCATGTCGTCAAAAACGAGCATGAGCGGTTTGATTTCGGCAATCGCCGAGAAGAAGTCGTTCAAAGCGAAGACCGTGTTCTCGAACCTTGCCTTTCCGTCGAGCATATCGTAGACAGAACCCTTCCAGAAGAGCCCAGCAAGCGCTGCGATATAGATCTTGCTCTCCTCGAATTTTTCGCGCATCGAGACGATTTTTGAAGAGATCTCCTGCCACTTTTTCTCGAAATTCTGCTTGTTTTCCTCGTCCGTTCCCTTATCAGCCTGGTTGAAAAGTTTATGGAAGAATGAGTTGAAAAGGTTCATCGACTGACGGAGGATCGGATCGCAACCAAGAGTCAGAATGGTGAATTCATTGGCGAATTTCTTCTTGACTTCATAAAGGATCCTTGATTTTCCGATACCAGCCTCGCCGTAGACCGTCATGCAGTGAAGCCTGCCGGTACTGCGTGCCTTTTCGCAAACCGATGAAATGTCGGCAAGTTCGGCGAGCCTTCCGGTAAAAGGTGTCGAGAAGACGGAGCCCTCTTCGCGTCTGAGTCTGCCTTTGATCTCAAAGACTTCGACCGGAACGTCGATACCCTTGAATTCAAAGTTGCCCATACTCTCGAGGACATACATCTTCTTTGCCTTTTCCGCTGCCTTTCCGGCGATCCAGTTGCCGCCGAAACGGGCTTTCATCATGATCCTCGCCGAGAGGTTTACGTTGTCGCCGAGCGCGGTGTAGGCCGATCTTTTGAGACTGCCTGTGAAGCCCGCGTATACAACGCCCTCGGTAATGCCGCAGCGTATCTCGGTATCGCAGTTCTTTTCGATCTCGTTTATGCAGTCTATCGCCCTTTCGAGGTTGTCCTCGTAGCTTATCGGAGCGCCGAAAAGTGCGAGCAGCGTTGCGCCCTTGTCGCCGAAATCGAAGCCGCTGATATAGCCGCCGTACTTCTGGACATGGCTGGCAAGATACTCGAGCATCTTCTCAATCTCCGGGATCTCCTTCGAAATTTTGTAGGAGATAAAGAGCGAAACTATCTCGCGGAACTCTCCTGATATCTGCTGAGCCAGAACAGCGTCGGGGATGAACATTTTGAGCTCGGAGAGCGTCGGTTCGTTGTTCGAGACGACCTCGGGAGCCGTGAAATTGACCGAATCGACGAAGTGAGCATCCTCCTTCATGTGGCAGACAAGGCAGTCTGAAAGCCTGTCATAGACCTTGTCGTCGATGCAGATGTCAAGCCCAGAACAGTGGTGCTCAGCGCCTGCCGCCTCGTCGATAACGTCGCCGAAAAACAGGAAGTGTCTGAGGTTCTCTTCGCCCTT
The DNA here is from genome assembly GCA_017615095.1 of bacterium. Classification (GTDB taxonomy): domain Bacteria; phylum UBP6; class UBA1177; order UBA1177; family UBA1177; genus UBA1177. The sequence continues at coordinate 2,627 of JAGAAT010000110.1, read as the reverse complement.
CGCGGCTATCCAGTTGAACCGGCCGATCGAGATTCCTGCCTTTGCCGAAATTTTGAAGATCTGCCCCTGATGCGAAAGAGTCGGATTCTCGATAAAGAACTTGCGGATCTCAAGCGCGACGGAGATCGCCCTTTTGCCGTCATCATCACGGAAGACAGCAGTGAAGGCATCGCCGGCGAAATTCAGAATGAAGCCGTTCTTGTTGTAAACGGACTCGATCAGCGGCGAGAAGATCGTATTCATGAAGGTCGAAAGCGTCTCTGCACCGTCCGAGCCGCTCGCCATGAGAAGCCTCGTCATGTTGGTGAAGCCCGAAATGTCCACGAACAGAACGGACGCATCGACTGCCGATGTTTTCTTATCGTTTTCTACATCAAAAAAGCCAAGCTGCTTTAGGTCGGGAATCAAATTTCTCACTGTCTGTTCCTCTTGCTAGAGATTCATAAACTCAATCGCGTCAATTACTGTGCCGCTCCCGTCGAATGCCGTAGTTCCGCCCGTTATGACAAGGACCGGAGATTCTCCGAGGACACCTGCCGGGATAACCAGGCCCTTAGGCATGATCCTTGCAAAATTGGTGTTGGAAGCCTGCTTGAGATCAAGCGACGATGCATCGTACGTCTGGAAGATCCTGTTGCCGTGCATTATATTCGTGTCTTCTTTGGAACTGCCGCCTGCGCCGCCCATAACCATAAAAGTGTTGTTCTGACTGTTGTAGACGATCTCCGGGAACGCCAGTGTCCCCTCCTGCTTGTTCCAGAGCTTGAGGTCTTTTTCACTGGTCTGGACCGTCTCTGAAGTCCAGCGTCTGATCCTGCTGGTCGGCAGAAGCCCTTCGGAAGATTCGTAACCGCCGAACATATAGACCGAATCGTTGGCGTTGACCGACTTGGAGAAGAAAATGTTCTTGTCGTTGCTTATGGGGTGATCTGAAAGCTTGCCGGTAGAGCTGTTGATCAGCGTCGCCTGAGAAGCCGCGCTGTCGGATCTTCCGCCTACGACAAGCAGATTGTCACCTGCCATACCGAGTGCCGGCATTACCGCCGCAAGTTCGGAATCAGATGCAAGCTCTTTGACTTCGCTGACCGAAACGGTGCCGTCGACAAGCGAATTGTCAACGATCTCGATGCGGTAGACCTTGGTCAGCGGAGTGTTGCCGGTATCGATCCCGCCGGCAAGGTAGACCATGATACGCCTCGGCTCGCCGGCTGTCTCCTGTTCCGGAGTCGTAACGGTCTTTGCAATTATCGACTGGAGACGGGCAAAAGGCAGAGGCTGAGATGAATGGACCTCCTGAGAGATGTTGCTGACCTCGTTCCCGATGCCGTTCTGCTGCATGTTGTGCTTCGGATAGCTCGGCGTGTAGCGTTCGATCTTCATCGTTGCAGACATGGTTCCGTAGGTCAGTGACGGGAAATCCGCTACAGAGGGCAGGGAATCATCGATCACCAGAGAACGGACCCCGAAGCCGTGAACGCCTCCGATCATAAGGACACTGCCGTCGCTCAGAAGGACTGCTTCATGCATTCCGCGCTCCTCGACCATGTCGGAAAGCAGCTCGACCGTGCCTGATTCGAGGTCGATGATCTCGACAGACTTGGTTGCCGGACACTTTCCGCTGTTGCATCCTGTGAAACCTCCGGCGATCAGGATCCTGTTGTCGGGAAGGAGCGTAGCGGAGTGACCGAATCTGGGGGTCAGGAGCCCCTGCGGCAGACAGGCTGTGTTTATCGAGAGGTTGTTTTCGCTGAAAAACGCCGTCGTCGGGTAGAGAACGACATCGATAGCGGTCTGAGGAGTCGTCACGAAATCAAGATCGGTTACCTTGCCGAACCAGTATGCCAGATTCGGGTTCGATCCGTAACCAAGGATCGTAAGGGTAAGCCCGGCCTCCTTCGGGATATCCTTGAGATGGACAGAGGATTCTATCGTACCGTCGTAAATCGAAATCGTCTTTTTATAGACGACTTCCGTATCCTTGAGCAGCATGAAAGTGATGCTCGTCAGATTTTTTATAGAGTAGCTGTTGATCGTATTTTTTACGCAGCCGTGCTCGACCATCCTGATCGAAAAGCCCGGCTCCGAAGCCTGTTCCCCGTCACCGGCAGACTCGCTGCCGCCGCAGGAGAAGAACAAAAGTGAAGCCAAAAGCACCCAAACGAAAAGAGACCCTTTTTTGAACATCAATCACTCCATATCTTTAACAGTTCAATTCAAAATCCTGCCGCACGAAAACTTCGTTCGTGTCAAGATCAACAACCGAGACCGAGCAGCCTTCCGCGCCTGCTTCGAGGATCGCGTAGCTGCGTCTGCCGTCGTCCAGCCCCTCCTTCCCGAAGGTGCCGGGATTAATGAAAATCACACCGTCGCGCCGCTCCACAAAAGCCTTGTGCGTGTGCCCGAAGACCACGAAGCCGGGCTTGAAACGGCTGATGATCTCCGCATTTGCAGGGATCATCCGGTGCGGCGAAGTCAAATTATGGACCAGGAAAAAACGCATCCCGTCGAGCTCGAACGTCTGCGTCGCCGGCAGATAATCCGCCAGCGCAAAGTCCGTATTGCCGCAGACAGTCCGGAACTCCCGTCCGCCCGCGACCCCGGCAAGCCGTGCGTAAAATGCCCGATCT
>JAGAAT010000109.1 GCA_017615095.1 bacterium | reverse complement strand
CCCTGCGAAGTCGGAGAGGGCATTCCCTGGTAGGATGCGGTGATCTCACGGCTGAGCGTGAGGGTCGGATCCTCAGAGTTCGTGAAGGTCAGTGTGACCGAGTTGTCGGTCGGAGTGTTCATATTGTCCGGGTCGTGACCGGTAAGCCAAATGAGGAATGCGCGGTCGACATCGGCATCGTTCGGAACAAGATTTGAAGTCAGTTTATAGGTAGAACCGATATTCTGGTCGATACATGTATCGGCCTGCGGGTTTCCGACAGTCGTCGTAGCCGAGCCGGTGACCTGTTCAATCAATGATTTGTGCATAATAAAGAAGTCCCATGCACCCTCTTCCCACTTAAGCTCGCTGCCGTCCGGCGCTATGGAAATGCCGCTATCACCGATTGCAGCGCAAAGCACAAACGGGACAAAAAGCATCAAAACAGCTAAAATTTTTTTCATTTCATACCCCCAATCAATATCCGGTCTAAAACGTCGAAACAGAGCAGCCGCCCAGATCGATCTTTTCTATGCAGATGTTTTGCGCATTGCAGGTGAGCCCCGGATCGCATGTCTTGTCGGGGTAGCATTCTCCGCGAAGCTCGCCCTGGTTTCTTTCGGAAGATGTATCTGTATCGTCACTGCCCTGCTCCGAACCTTCAGAATCCTTTATGCAGATATTGTTTATCTCATCACAGACAAGTCCCGTGTTGCATGTTCCGTTGGGATAACATTCTCCGTAAAGCTCTCCCTGATTTCTTTCGGAGGGCGTATCAGGGTCGTCGGCGGTATCTCCGGTATCGGAAGGTTCGGTGTCTCCTGTATCTCCCTGAACTTCAGTATCACCGGAATCGCCGGATTCTGGTTTTTGAGTGTCAAATGAAACAATCATATAGTTTGTTATGACCGAGTCCTGATTTGCACCGATTTTGAGAGAAATGCGTTCTCCTCCCTGATGGAAATGCGCTGCGTAACTATTGTCAGCAGATGAATCCAACAGGAAAGTATCGACATCCATACCGTATTCGATCTCGTCGTAGTTGAGAACAGGCGGTGTCCCGCCGATGCACATGTAATTCGTGCCGGCATAGTCGTAAACCGAAGAAACAGAGTTGAAAATTTCAGTGTAGTTGAGGGTCTCAAAGTTGTTGCCGAGGTATGCCGGCGGGTTGCACTCGTTGCTGATCAGAAGCCAGTCAGATCTATCGCCCTGAACCTGGATACCCTCTCCGTAAAGTACTCCGGTTTCTGTGCTGAGATCAGCAAGTCCTGAATCGCCTTCATGGCTGGCAAGTGTAATCCTGATTTCCGGGTCTTTCGGAAATTCGAAACCTGAAATCTCGATTTCACTGAGTTCATGCCAGTATGCTTTGAAACCGTCGTAGATGTAGACATTTTTCGGGCTGATCAACGAGGATTTGTAGATCAAAATGATCGACCAGCCGGAAACCATCTCCGTAGAAGCCTTGTAGATGCTGTCGCTTGCGCATTTGAGCCCTGAAAGAGTGTAGGAACCATAGAGGTACGAACCGTCTAATGTCCCGCTCATATCGGCTTCGATCTGGCGACCTTTATCCTGCAAAACCTTAAAGAAATCAGCGACATTTACTCTGTAAGTGAACCAGCTTTTGTTCGAATCATCGGCATCTGTAAAGGCGTCGAATTCGAAGTCTACATTGCCTGCTTCGGAGACCTTATATGCCTTTTTACCCGCGATCACCTGAGTTGAAGAGATCGCCGGGGTGCTCTCGTGCTGGAACGAAAGGGTAACATCATTGTCAGTAGGATCGTCCTTTTCTACGACCGGGACCGCTCCTGTCCAAACAAGGTAGGCGTCCTCTATGATGGCATCCGGCGGAATGTATGCCACATCAAGAACATAAGTGCTAGAATCAAGGCAGGTGTCACCCTGCGGGTTGTTCGGATCGAAATCCGCCTCGTTGTTGGCAAGGAGCGACTTGAACATGACGTGGTAACCGTAAGAACCGTTTTCCCATTTAAGTTCTGTTCCACGGTATTTCGATACATTCGGACCAATGGGTTTTCCCGCACAAAGCATGAACGGAACAAAAAAGATCAAAACAGCTAAAATTTTTTTCATTTTATTCTCCCAAGCAAATCAAGAAACACTATTTTGAGCAAAAATTAAAGCACCAAAGCGGAACAGCCGTCACTTACCTTCGGTCTTGCCACACAAATGTTGTTTGCATTGCAAAGCAGACCTTTACCGCATGTCCCGTCGGGATAGCATTCGCCGTTGAGTTCGCCCTGGTTGCTGTCTGACGGCGTATCGGTGTCGCTGCCGGTGTCGCTGCCGGTGTCGCCTGTATCACCGGTATCTCCCGGGTGCTCAGAATCACCGCTGTCGCCGGTATCTCCAGGATGAGCTGAATCACCGCTGTCGCCGCTGTCTTGGCTGTTTACGCCGCCGCACATTTCAGGTGTCGGAGAAGAGCATACCGTTTCGGAAACACAGCGCCCCGGCTTCAGTTTTAGCGGATATGAATTGTTTGTTTTGTAAACCGCATCGCTCTTCGAATCAGTAAGAACAGCGATGTTCGAGAAGACGTAGTTCTTGGCAACGCCGTTTCTCGGGCGGACTTTGTATCTGACCAGTATTTTATCGGGACAGGAGGTTTTAGTGCACCTGCGCATCATGTCTCCGACTTTGTAACCAGCCCCGGAAAGAGGAAATTTGCCGCCTTCTTTGTCCGGAATGACTTGCCAGTCGGTGCCGTCGCCGTTTGCGTCGAACTTTGTCGCATACTCCGTTGTTCCCGCGACATATTCAAGCTGCGGATCCAGTTCGTCACTGATCGCGACTTTGCCGGTTTCATCTTCGCCCCAGTTCTGGATCTTGACGAGATAGTAAAACGCTCTGTTTGTGTTGACATACGGACAGTAGTAATTTTCGACAGTGTTGTTTTCGGCTGCCGGACACGCGCAGAAATATTTTTCATCTTCGTCCGGGATATCGAAATTCGAGCCTTTGATGTCTACCGAAAAAACCATGAAATTCGTAAAAATAGCATCCTGATTTACGCTGAGCCTGATGTCGAGAGCGGTACCGCCCTTCGGCATGTGAGTCTGGAGGTTGGCGACTTTCGACGAGTCGAGGATAAAGGTGTCGACATCAACGCCGTACATGAAATCGCCCTGACCTCCGGTTACGCATTCGATCTGATTTTCCGAGTCAGGATCCCAGCCTGCGATCGAAGACTGCGAGTTGTAGACTTCCGTATAGACAGATACTCTCGGGTTGCATGAGTTCGAGAGGACATACGGCCCCTGCGCCAGGGCATCTTCGCTGCTGCCCATCAAACTGATCTCTTCGCTTGGAAGGTTGGGGTCGAAAAGGCTAGGATCGCCCTCTGCGAAGTAGGTCGTAAGACGTGCCGTTGCATAGTTCGGAAGCTCGAACCCCGTTACGTTTGCAACAGATTGTTCTCCGTAGATGAATCCGAGACCGTTGTAGAAGTAGATCTTTTTGGGCCGGATGTTCTGCGAACGGTAGATAATAACTAGTGCCCAGGAACTTACCATCGTGGTGTTGCAGCGGTAAACATCGTGGTCCGTGCAGTCTAGACCGCTGAAAGTGTAGGTCCCGTAGTATTCTCCACTCCCTTCCTGATGTCCCGCGATTCTGTTCGACTCGTAGATATTCCGGAAAAAGTCAGAGATTTCGACCCTATATGTAAAGTAGCCGACCTTGGTTTCGACGCTCTCGCCGGAATCTGTTTCCGAGCAGCCGACAGCTCCATAGCTCGTATACTTTATTCCCTCAAAATCGAAAGATGGCGCATCGTCGAGCCTTCTGCCTGTCTCACCGGCTCTGATGACCTGTGCATACTCCACACTGCTGTCGGCAGTCTGAGTAAAAGAGAGGTAAACTTCGTTGTCTGTCGGATCCTCCAGTTGTTCAGGATCGACCGCCCCCATCCAGACAAGATAAGCGTATTCAACGATAGCATCCTCCGGGATATGGAAGTTGTTCAGCGTGAAGGAACTTGATTCAAGACAGGTGTCGCCCTGCGGATTATCCTCCTTCTCGTTGTAAAGTTTGACCATGTCACTGATGTTGGAATTAAACATTACGAAGAAATCCTGACCGCCGTCCTCCCAGCTCTTTGCAGGTATGCCGCCGATCATACGACCAGTATTGTCTTCTTCGGAAGCAGCATCCTGACCAGATACAACATCCGCATCCGGCATAACATCCCGGTCAGATAAAACATCCGCATCCGGCATTTCCTGAGCAAAGACCGAAAACACAGACAGAGAGAGCATCAAAACAAGCAGAATCCTTTTCATTTTTTCACCTCGCCAATAAAAAAAAACGAAATATTTTAGATTCACTGCAAACATAATCAATAAATCATTTTTCAAAAATCCTCATGTTGACTTTGCCGAATCGGTTCCTATATATCCCTGCGGTTTTTCTTATTACGTTTTTTTGGAGGAGAAAATGGCTAAAAAAACTTTTAAGGCTGAAACGAAACAGCTTTTGGATCTAATGATCAATTCGATCTACACGAACCGTGAAATTTTCCTGAGAGAGTTGATTTCAAACGCAAGCGACGCGATAGACAAGCTCAAATTCAAGGCTCTGACCGATGCTGAGCTGCTGAAGGACGGCAGCGATTTCGAGATCAGGATCAATCCAGATAAGGATGCTAAAACACTGACGATTTCCGACAACGGTATCGGTATGACCTACGATGAAGTCATTGAAAATATCGGCACGATCGCAAAAAGCGGCTCGAAAGAGTTCTTTGAAAAGATGATGAAGGACAAGGAGGCGACAGAAAAGAACGCTGCCGAGTTCATCGGTCAGTTCGGTGTCGGCTTCTACAGCGCATTCATGGTCGCTGACAAGGTCAAGATCAGGACAAGAGCAGCAGGGTCCCCCGAGAATGAGGGCGTTGTCTGGGAATCTGCCGGCGACGGGACCTACACCATCGACAAGACCGATGTCGAGAAACGCGGGACCGAAATCACGCTCTACCTCAAGCCGGACTGCATCACCGACATGCAGCTCCTCGACCGTTACGAACTCGAAGAGCTTGTTTCGCACTACAGCGACTTCATCCGCTACCCGGTCAAGATGATGGTCGAAAACACTATCCCGGAAGAGAAGGACAAGGACGGCAAGGTCATCAAGGAGAAGGAGACCGTTCTCGAAGATAAGACACTGAACTCTATGAAGCCGATCTGGAACCGCAACAAATCCGAGGTAACAGACGAAGAATACAAGGATTTTTACCGTCACGCATTCCATTCGTACGACGAGCCTGCCGACATAATCCAGACAAAAGGCGAAGGTCAGGTCGAGTACACGGCACTGCTCTTCATCCCGTCGGATGTCCCCTTCAACTTCTACTCGTCGCAGTTCGAACGCGGTCTTTCACTCTACTGCAAACAGGTCTTCATCATGGATAAGTGCAAAGAGCTCATCCCCGAATATCTGGGCTTCGTGAAGGGTGTCGTCGACAGCCCTGACTTCTCGCTCAACATCTCGAGAGAGATCCTCCAGCACAGTGCACAGCTCAGCATGATCTCCAAAAACCTGGAGAAAAAGATCCTTGCATCACTCAAGTACATGCTCGAAAACGACCGTGACAAGTACATCAAGTTCTGGCTTGAGTTCGGACGTGCCATCAAGGCGGGCATTTACTCCGATTTCGGCATGAATAAGGATAAACTTCAGGATCTTCTGCTCTTCGACTCGTCAAAATCTGAGGAGCTGACTACGCTCGATGAATATGTAAAGCGTATGCCTGAAAACCAGAAGGAGATCTACTTCGCGACAGGCAGGGACAAGGCTTCGATCTCGGCGATCCCGCAAATGGAAGCCGTTGCCGACAAGGGCTTTGAAGTCCTCTACTTCACCGACAAGATCGATGAGTTTATGACGACCGTCCTTGCTACATATAAGGATAAACCGCTCAAAAATATCGCTACCGGCGACCTCAACCTCGACACTGACGAGGAGAAAAAGGAGAAGGAGGAGAAGCGCAAAGAGCAGGAGGCTGAAAGCAAATCGCTGCTCGAGACCCTGAAAAAGCACCTCGGCGGCGAAGTCAGCGATGTCAGACTTTCGTCAAGGCTCAAAAACAGCGCAGTCTGCCTTGTCACCGGAGAAGGTATCAGCCTCAACATGGAACAGGTCCTTTCCGAAACGCCGATGTACGCGATGACCGCTCCGAAGGCGCACAAGATCCTTGAGCTCAACCCGGATCACAAGATCTTCAAAAAACTCACCGAAATCTACGATGCAGATCCTGAATCGGAAAAGCTGAAAGATATGGCTGAGATCCTGTACGATCAAGCACTTCTGATCGAGGGCATCCAACCCAAGAACCCGGTCAAATTCGCAAACCTGATCTCCGAAATGCTCTCGGAAATTTCGTTATAAAATCCCTGACACGCTGTCAAAATAACACTTTTCAGCCTCTTGGAACAAAACAAGTAAAGTATTTCTTGCCAATTCGTATAAAATCGACAGGCTTGATCTGGTCTGCGAGATCATCAGGCTACATGGTTTGGAATGATGCTAAAAACTATTGTAACAGTTTGCTTGAAGGTTATTATAACGACTGGAGACTGCCGACGATCAGCGAACTAAGGACACTTATTCAAAACTGTTCAAACACACAGATGCCCTGACGGCAGTTGCGGTGTTACTGACGATTGTCTTTCTTATAGCGAGTGCGATGATGCCTGCTCTGGTTGTTCACATGATTCAACTGGTAAATACAGCAAATTCGGCGACACGAATAGGTTTTGGTCTTCCTCTACTCTATCAGATAATTCGAACAGCGCGTGGTGCGTTTATTTCGGCTATGGGAACGTGCTCGGCGTCAATAAGTCTGACAATGGCTATGTTCGTTGTGTCAGGTAGAGGTCGTATCCTCGAGACCGCATTTTTTAGCGCAGCGTAAGCGAGCATTTTTATCCGCCGGTTTAAGAGAGGCGGCCATTCTTTCTCGCCGTGAGGCGAGTCGAGGTTTTTCCCTCTCCGTCACTATGTGACACCTCTCCCGAAGGGCGAGGCAGGTTTTGACTTGGCTCCCACTTCGGGGGAGCTGCCGCGAAGCGGCTGAGAGGGTTTCACAACACAAGATCTTTATTTTTCAATAGATTTTCAATCAGCGGCTTGTAAATTTCATTGTCGGCAATGGTTGTGATTGAACAGACTCTGCTTCCGGCATCTTTTGACGATGCGCCGCAATGATAAAAGATCTCGTTTTCCCTGCCGAAATCGATGACGATGTATCTGTCGTGAAAAATGCCGTTCGAGCGTTTGAAAGAAACAACAACATTCGGATATTCTTTGCAGAAATCATCATATTCTTTTTGATGCAAGCCTTTCTTCAAATTGTCGGTAAATATAGTGATTTTCACATTTTCCGGCACAGATTTCAGCAGAACAAGCGTTTTCAAGCCGATGTAATTATCTATCACGAAAATTGTGTTTTTCGCCTGTGAATAAATTTCCTGATATGCAAGATCAGCTTCAACCGACCTGCCATTTAGGAATAGAAAATCCTTTTTTATTTCCTGATTGCTGAAATCCTCGATGATTTGTGCGATGTCGGCTTTTGTCGCCATATTTTCTTTTATCTCTCTTCTGATTTCAGCAATATCTTTGGAATGTTCTGCGATATTTTCAGTATTTTGTGCTGTTTGGAAAGCAATTTTTGCAACTTCTTCATACCCGATCAGATGTTCGCGCTCAATGATAAAATCCTTCATTCCCTTGAAAAGACGAATCAGCATCTTGCTCTGCTGAATAGCCATATCGCCGCGGAGAACCGTCATCAGCATGTAAATTCCTTGCTCGGTAAAGGCGTAGGGAAAACTTCTGCTCATGTTACTGAATTTTGCGGTCAAAAATTTTGACCGCAAAATCTTTACTTCACAGGATGTTAACTGAAAGCGAAAATCAGAATCAAATTTCTCAATATTGTTCTTTACTTGCTGATTAAAAGCCTTGACTGAATATCCATAAATTTCGGCCAGATCAAAGTCGAGCATCACTTGTACCCCGCGAATCGTGTAGATTTTCGACCTCAAATCTGTATCGCCGTGAATCACTATTTCATTTTCCATTTCAAACTCCATAGAAAAAATTTTCGAATATTAAAACAAGAATTATGATAATAAATCAAGTTTTATTTTTATTATCAAGATTATTCATTTTTTCGGAACTATCTAAAATTCAGCGTTTTTTTGATAGTTGGTCTCTGTTTTCTGGCGGGGAAATGAAAAATTCTGTTTGATTTTCGCAATATCTTCGGTAGAAACCGATAAAAACTTCGGTACAAACGAAAAAATTTCGGTACAAATTCTCTTTTACGCCGGCTGAATGAGATCTGAGATTCATTCCGACAATGTGGCACAGCGGCTTGCAATCAGATATGCAATGGCTACAATAGCGCAAATTTTTCCGCTTCAGACGGATAGAACGGATTATTGTTAAAATTGGAGAAAAACATGAAAAATGAACTCAAAAAGGCTTTCGGCGAACTTCTTGCCGAAATGAAGGACAAGGCGCTTGCTGAAAAAGTTGTCGAAGTTTGGGCAGACTGCGCCGAAGAGGGCGGCTGGAAGTCGTTCGACGAACTTTGCGAGATCCCATTCACGCTCCTCACCGACACCGAGGGTGTGAACCTGATCGAGCACACTGTCGCAGTAACAAAAGGTGCGCTCGGGATCGCCAAAGCGATAATTTCGACCTACAGACACAATCCGTTCGATATACACATTGACTGGGTGATCGCAGGCGGTCTCCTGCACGATGTCGGCAAACTGATGGAGATAGAAAAGGTCGACGGGACTTACCGCAAAAGCTATGCAGGAAAGTGCGCGAGACACCCCATCAGCGGCGCGATCGCGGCGGCGAAACACGGACTTCCGCCAGAGATCCAGAACATCATCATCTGCCACGCCAAGGAGGGCGACGGCAGACCTCAGAAGATCGAAGGCGTATTCATCCATCAGGCGGATTTCGCAACTTTCAACCCTGCCGTAATGAAGAAGCAGGGACTTCTTTTTTAATTACCAGGAGGCTGCAATGACAAAGGTAAAAAATGCGATAATCAGCGTTTACGACAAAACATCGCTCGTCGAATTCGCTTCGGAGCTCACCAAAATGGGGGTCAACATCTTCTCATCAGGCGGCAGCTTCAAGACTCTCTCTGAAAATGGCATCAAAGCCGTAAAAGTTGAAGATTACACAGGATTTCCTGAAATGATGGACGGCAGGGTCAAGACTCTCCACCCGAAGATCCACGGCGGGATCCTCGCCTGCCGCGACAACGAAAAGCACCTCCAGGCGGCGAAAGATCACGACATCACGCTGTTCGACATGGTCGTTGTCAACCTTTACCCCTTCAAAAAGACTGTCGAAAGCGGCAAACCGATGCCGGATATCATTGAAAATATCGATATCGGCGGTCCGACACTTGTCCGCAGTGCGGCTAAAAACCATAAATTCGTCGCAGTCATCACCTCTCCCGACGACTACGCAAAAGTCATTGACGAGATGAAGAAAAACGACGGTGAGATCTCCCTCGAAACGAGGTTCGAACTTGCAGGAAAGGCGTTTGCGCACACTGCGCTTTACGACGGCTACATCAGCTCCTTCTTCTCGACAGTCAACTGCTCCGGCGAAAAAATTGCAGACGCTCCCGAGCTCCTGACTCTTCAGTTCAAGAAGAAAGAGTCGCTCCGCTACGGCGAAAACCCGCACCAAACGGCTTCGGTCTACGTCGAGCACGACGCGGCTTCAGGCACTACAGCGGCAGGCAGGCAGCTTCACGGTAAGCAGCTTTCTTTCAATAATTACATGGACTTGGACAGTGCAAAGAACATCGTTGCGGCATTTAACGACCCTGCGGTAGCGATCGTAAAGCACACGAATCCGTGCGGAGCGGCGATCGGTTCGACCATTGCCGAAGCCTACACGAAGGCGCTCGCCTGCGATCCGGTCAGTGCATTCGGTTCGATCATCGCGGTCAACAGGACTCTGGATCCCGAAAGCGCAGAGCTTATGAGCAAGCTTTTCGTCGAGGCGGTCTGCGCACCGGAATTTACGCCCGAAGCTCTGGCAATTCTTGAAAAGAAGAAAAATATCCGCCTGATAGAACTCGGGAAATTCGCTGACAACAGCGGCGATATCGAGCTCAAGAAGATCTCCGGCGGTCTCCTGTTCGAAGGTGCGGAGAGAAGGATGATCACAGCTGCCGACTTCAATGTCGTCACCAACGCGAAACCGACTCAGGAGCAGATCGAAGAGCTCGTCTTCGCTCAGAATATGGTCCGCTTCATCAAGAGCAACGCGATCCTTCTGACCAAAAACAAGGCTACCGTCGGTGTCGGCGCAGGTCAGATGTCGAGGATCGACTCTCTTGAGATCGCCATCAAAAAATCGCAGCAGCCTACAGCCGGCTGCGTAATGGCAAGCGACGCATTCTTCCCCTTCCGCGACTGCGTTGACAGGGCTGCGGAGGCAGGGATAACAGCTATCATCCAGCCCGGCGGCTCGGTGCGCGACCAGGAATCCATTGACGCCTGCAACGAACACGGCATCCCGATGATCTTTACCGGGATACGCAGTTTCAAACACCTGTAGGAGCAGATTTATGGATCCTAGAACCGCTCAATATCTCAGGGATTTCATAAAATCCGACTCCCCTTTTCTCGAAAATCTGGAGAAGTCGAACCGCAGCCGGAACGACATCCAGCCGATGATCGAGATCGAAGTCGCGAAGTTCCTCGCATTTCTGATCCGTGCAAAAAAGATCAAAAACGTCCTCGAGCTCGGAACAAGCAACGGCTACTCTTCGATCTGGATGGCGACAGCCCTCCGAGAGACCGGCGGAAAGATCACAACTATTGAAAATCACAACAGGATCATAAAAGAGGCAGAGAAAAACATCGCGGAGTCAGGTTATTCCGACATCATCACGCTCATCCACGGAAAGGCGGAAGACGAGTGCGCCAAGCTCCTCGAAAACGGCGAAAAATTCGACCTGATCTTTCAGGACTGCGGCAAGTACCTCTATCCGATGCTCCTCGAAACGACTGTCAAACTTTGCAAAAAGGGCGGAATAATCGCTGCCGACGATACGCTTTTCCGCGTAACGGAGAGCGTCAGAAGCGGTCTCGGCGACTACACGCACGACTACAACCGTGCCGTTTTCGCCCACAAAAAACTCTTCAGCACGATCCTCCCGATCGGACACGGCGTAACGCTGAGCTTCAGGAAATAGCGGTCTGATAAATTGCTGTTCTGCCGCTTTTATCAAAACAGAGCAAAGGAGTGAATCCGAATTTACAGCGCGCGTAAGGAAGGTATTTATTTTACATCAAAAACATTTCTGAAATACAAACATCGTCAGATTTTTCACCTTTGACAGTTGATTTTATTATTATTTTTATCCAGCATCCGACAGGTAAAGGAACACCTACGCGCTCAAGATCAAGTATCGGTCGGTTTACTTCCCTGATAGGGTCTTTATGGATTCTGTCGCTCCATGCAGGAATATCTGGTTTGAAATTTATCTTGGACTCTTCTTTTAGTAGAATTTTTGCATATTCATTGATTGCCGAAAACACAGAAAGAAAAAAAGAAAAATTACTGAAAATATTATGTTTTTTATATCACACATTTTTATCAGTCTTTTTGTGTCCGCCGTAGCCGGTCCCGATCGAGCGGCCGATCATCTTTATCCTGAGTCCGATGCAGCTCCGGCAGTGTGCAGGAGAATCGTTGACACAGATTTTTCCGGGATAGAGTTCGTAAAGTCTTCGGTATTCGCCCTCGGTAACATTCGGCATAACGACATTGGCACCGGCCTTCAGGGCAAGCATCCTGCCGTCCGGATGCAGGGTCTCCATCGCCGTGGTGGCAGGTATGTTGATGTCGGGAAGCAGGATCCGCATGATAGCCATTGTCCTGAGCGAAAGGTCGAGCGAACCGCCCTTTTCGTTAGCAAGCGGAGTGTCTGGATTCGGGATGAAAGGACCGATACCCGCCATATCGACGCCGATCTCCTTCAAAAAAAGCAGGTCGTCTGCGATGCTTTCGATCGTCTGTCCTGGAAGCCCGACCATGATGCCGGAACCGAGCTCGTATCCGAGTCCGCGGATGGCGATAAGGCAGTTGTAGCGGTTTTCCCAGCTCATTCCAGGGTCGAGTCTGCGGTAAAGATCGCGGTCAGTCGTCTCTATCCGCATAAGATACCTGTCGGCGCCCGCCTCTCTGAAGGCTTTGTATTCTTCGAAGGTCCGCTCACCGATGCTGAGCGTTATAGCGACATCGAATTTTTTGATTTCGGTGATTATCCGGCACATCCGGTCAACATCGAAATAGGGATCTTCGCCGGACTGCATGACGATCGTTTTGAAGCCGAGCTCCGAGGCGCGTCTCGCCGTTTCGATGATCTCCTCCTCGCTCATGCGGTAGCGGTGCGCCTTTTCGTTGCCGGCACGCAGACCGCAGTAGAGGCAGTTGTTTCTGCAAATGCTGGAAAATTCGATCAGTCCGCGAAGTTGTACTTCGTCACCGACATTTTCCCTTCGGACAGAATCGGCCCGGTTGAACAGTTCCTGCTGGTTTTCCTCATCGGAAAGCAGCCTTACGATTTCACTCTTTTCAATCAACATCTTTAGTCCCGCTAATGATTCCGCCGCCAAGAACAAAGTCGTCATCGTCGTAAAAAACGACCGACTGCCCGGGGGCTATCGCCTTCTGGTTTTCAAAAAAACGTACTGTGCATCCGTCGCCGCAGGGTTCGAATTCGGCAGGGACAGGATCCTGCGCCGAGCGTACCTTGACCCTGACTGGCGTCCTCTCCGTGAGCGGCGCCACCGACTGCCAGACAAGATCCACAGCCGAAAGTGCGCACTTCATCCCCTCCTCCGCGTAACCGACAAGGACTTCGTTTTTATCCTTGTCCAGCCCAAGGACGTAGAGCGGTCTGTCCGCGCTGATGCCGAGACCACGGCGCTGTCCGATCGTGAAGTTCCAGATCCCGTTGTGGTGTCCGAGAACACGCCCGTTTTTATCGACGAAATTGCCAAGTTTCGGTTTTTGTTCAAGAATATCATTGATGTCACCGGTGTAGAAGTCCTGGCTGTCAGGCTTTTCGCTCACCTTTAGACCGTATTTCCTCGCGATCCCGCGAACCGTATCCTTGTCAAAATCGCCGAGCGGCAGCAGGATCTTTGAAAGCTGCTCCTGACTCAGGCGGTAGATGAAGTAACTCTGGTCCTTTTTGCGGTCGACAGCCCTGCGGAGCTGATAACGCTGAAGATTTTCGTTGAAGGAGAGCCTCGCGTAGTGCCCCGTCGCAAACTTGTCGAACTCTATCCCCTGAGCCGCAGCGCTTCTCGGCAGGACTCCGAACTTTATCGTCGCGTTGCACTTGACGCATGGGTTCGGCGTGCGGCCGGCAAGGTATTCGCTCTTGAAATTCTCAAGGACCATCTTTTTGTACTCCGCGCTGCAATCGATGACGTGGTGCGGGATCCCCAGAAGTGAGCAGACAGACTTCGCCCCGGCGATATCCTCCTCTTCGTGCGGCGAAAAGCAGGCATCCCTGCTGAGAGACGGGCTGTAGTGCCGCGTTTTGTCCCAAATCGACATCGTTACACCGATGACATCATGCCCGGCCTCCTTCAAAAGGCAGGCAGCCACGGAGGAATCAACGCCTCCGCTCATCCCGACAAGTACCCTCATTCGCCTCCGAAAAGTTGAAAAACAGCTAAAAAATGCCGGAAATCCTACACTTTTGCCGCTTTTTTGCAAAATGATTTTCATTATTTTTACGAATGTTTTAAAATAGCCGTGCAAAATCAGTTTTTGGAGGCGGAAATGCGGATAATCACTGTCAGCAGGCAATTCGGAAGCGGCGGAAGAGAGCTAGGGAAACGGCTCTCCGAAATTTTGGGCTGGGATTATTACGACAAGGGGATCCTTCAGCAGCTCGCGGATGAAAGCGGCTTCGACCCCGAATATGTGAGCACGCTCATCAGCGGCCGCGAGTGGCGGAACATCCATCTGAGCTACAGCAACACCTTCAGCAGCATCTTTGCATTCGAACCGGAGATGAAGACTTCGCTCCTCATCAGACAGCGCGAAATCATTGAAGATATTGCCAAGGCGGGAAACGACTTCATCATCGTCGGACGAGATGCAGACGTGATACTCCGCGACTACAGACCGTGCCGGATTTTCGTCTGCGCCGACATGGAAAACCGCATCGGACGCTGCATGAAGCACGAAAACAAAAAGGATGAAAAGGAGCGCCTGACCGAAAAGGAGGTGATCCGCAACATCAGACGTATCGACAGCAGCCGCGCTCAGTCCAGAGAGCTGGTGACCGGCAAAAGCTGGGCAGACAGCACCTGTTTCGACCTGACCGTCAACACCGGCGGACGGGATATCCGAAAGCTTGCTCAGGCAGTCGCGGACTACGCTCTGAGGTGGTTCGAACCGTAACGGCGCGGGAGGTTTGCCGGCGGGGACGCATTGGGCATTTTGAGTTTGACTGTAGGCGCTTTTTTTATTAGCCTACGCAGTCGAAATGGGGGATGTGATGACGAATGATACCGAAAAATTTCTGAGTGGTTCCTTTGATCCGGACGAAAGCGCCGGATTTCTGATATCGAAGGGTCTGGACATCCCTGCTCTGATTTTTTTACGCACCTTCGGCTTGATCCAGAGGCCGGTAAATGCACTTTTTTCCGTCTCGACGCCGCTTGTCGGACTTCTGTTCGGCAGCAGTTTAGCCAATAAAATCGAAGACTTTTCTTCAAACGACGGTGCTTGGCAGGCTCTCGAGGAGGCGCTTAAGAAATGAGTCTTACGCTCTTCACATCGTTTCTCGTAACGAAGGGCAGGCTGAGAAGCTTCTTCATCGAGACAGACTTCTCCGGCGGACGCAAAATTTTGCAGATCCAGACCGAAGATCTGCCTCAGGACTACACGCAGGAGTACCTCAAAGAGAGGACGAAAGCGATCCTTGACCGGAGGAAGGAGAAGGCTGACCCGATGGTAACAGTCAATAAAATCAGCGGCATAGTCATCGACGAGCCGCTTCTCACGGCGGCAGTCCTCGGTATCAGCGTCGAGGGTTCAATGAAACTCGCCGAGCAGCTTGCCTGGTCGCTCATGCTCGATGTCAGGAAACGTCTGACGAGCTACGACGACTTCAAGCCGTCGGATTTTGAAAACATAGACTTCCTTGTCATAGCCGGCGGCTACGACGACGCAAAAAGTACGCGGCTCGACAGGATGATCGGCGATATCGCGGCAAATCTGAGCACGATCCAGAACAGACCGACTATAATCTTCGCCGGCAGCGAACGTTCCCGCGAATGTGCCGTCCGAGACCTTTCGCACTACGCCAAGAACAACGACGTCATCATCCGCGAAAACGTCATGGATCAGGAGACACCGTCTTCATCAGGGCATACCCTGCTTGACAACTCGATCACTCAAATCGAGCCGGCAAAAAGCGATATCATATTGAAAATACCGGAGATCCTTCCCAAGATCACCGAGCTTTGCTGCAACAGCCGGAGAAGCAGAGCGCTCTCCTTCATCTTCAACGACGACTATTCGCTGATCTCGACCGTCGAAAGGGGCGACATCGAACCGGTATTCCGCAACTACGCGATATCCAAGTCGATCGGAAGCATCACGGAGGAGCATTTCGAGAGCGCCTACAACGGACTCTTCACGAAGCGGCAGACGATATTCGACGAAGGCGAAAGCCTCAGGCGCGTGCTCCCCATCGTCAGAAAAAACGTTCAGAGCAATTTCTTCCCGGACAAGATCATCGGGATATCGCTGACAGAGGGGGTGGACTTCAAAAAATTCATATCGATCCTGACAAAGATCGTACACAACCAGCCGACAGTCGAATTTATCTTCGACGACACCGGTTTTCTTACGGCCGCAGCATCTATCTGTATGCGCGACACAAATTCATACATAGACCTCTTTTCCGACAGCAGCGAGCTCCAATCAGGCTGGCTGATCACACCAGTCGGGAAGTTCGAGCACGGGAAGCCGGCACTTACGCTGGAGATCGTCGGAGTCGAAAAAAAGGAGGATCTGACTTTAAAATGGGGCGAAATTGAGTATATCAGCGTCGGCCGCCATTCAGTTGTCGAGGTCTATACCGAGGACAAGGTCTTCCTCGACGACGAGAAAACAGCCGAAACATTCCACTCGAAGGATGCCGGCAAGGTACTTGTTTTTGACCTGAGGAATAAGAATTAAAAATGGCAAGCATACTGATAATACTGTTATTTTTCACCGCAGAGCTGTCAGCGGCAGAGAGCTCCTTCAAAAATCCCTACGATCTCAACGACCTGGATCTCTTCATGTTTTTCATGCTGTTTTTCAGCACGATAGCCTTGGCTACTGTTTTGATGAACAGATCGAAAAACGGCAGGGAGAGAGAATCCAAACTGACGAAATTCATCAAAGACCTGCTGCTGTTCTCAGACACAGACTCAGACGATAACGACTTGGAATCATTCGGCATTCTCAGTTATATCAAGTCGATCGTCGATGAGGACAGCAACCGCGTCGCCTTCAACAACGCGATCGAATCCAAAACGCACCCGCTGCTCTTCGTGACGACGGCATTCATAGACGAGGTCCTGACTTCGACGGAAGAGGACAACTCCGTTTTGACGACCATTCCTCTCGAGTTCTCGCTCCTGACAAGCAGCAGTGAGGGCAGAGGTCATATAACATTCACACAGGCGAACGAAGCCTCACCGTCGTTCTACACGGCATACAGGAGGCACTTTGACACGACACCGCTGACAGTAGAGTCATCGGACGGCTCGCCCTTTGCGGGGAGCGACGATCTGAGGCTGAACAAAGACAGCAGAAGCATCGTCTTCGCAGGCGGGATCCAGAGCTTCTTCCTCGACGCTGTCAACGGGAAAAAGTGCCTGATTTCAGTCGAGCCCTTCCTTCTGGAGAGCCAGATGAAACGGATAACGGGCAGCAGGACCCTCAACGCAGACGGAGTTTACCTCTTTCTGCTGATACTCTCCGGGATCATACTTTTATTCTCCTTCCTTAATACTTTCGGGGTGGCACAGTGAAGATAAAAGCAAAAATCCTGGTCGTGATATTCCTTATTTTCACGGTGCTCTCCTTCATCGCCATGTCAACCGGCAAGGGTCGGGATCTGCTTACATTTTTTACCACATGGGCGCAGATAACCGTCGCATTCGCCATCCTCGCCGGCTTCGCAAGATTCATCTGGAAAGAGATGAGATCAATAGGCTTCCGCAAGGGGATATCGCAGCAGCGCATCAACTCCGTCGTGATCGTTGTGACGGCGCTTTTCACCTTCTCTGTCGGATTTTTCGACTGGTTTCAGGGCAACTACACATTCGACAACATCATCAGGGAACACTCGAGCTTCCTTGTCAAAACTTCGGAAATAATGATCGAAAAAGACAGCTATTTCTCCAAATTCCCTGCTAAGAAAAAGCTCGTCCTATACCTGGCACGCCAGATCGCACCGGATTTCTCGGCGACTAACGAAATGCTTGCCGAAGCCAACATGACGCGGGCAAAATATGCAATGATTTTAAAGGAAAACCTTATCAGCAAGTCACCCGACATCACATTCTTGAGCGACGACGAAAAGAGACTTTTGAACGAAATAAAAAGAGAGGTCAGGGACACCGACATCGACGTCATATCGGCAATGCTGCCGATAGCCAACGAGACGAAAAAGTGGTTCGACAACGAGATGGCGTACACGAAAAAGATGTCGTTCCAGGCGAACATGAACTTCAACGACCTCTACATCAACAACCGGAAAATCAAACACAGCGGAGAGATCCTCTCTGCATGGCACAAGGAGATGCGCGATAAAGATCTCCCGTTGGATTACAGCCGGTTCATAACCTACAGAATGGAAAATTCCGACATCGCGGCACTGGTAGCGACATCGAACGAAGTTCTTGCAGCCCTTCCAGGCAGCATCGGCGGGAAACACATCGAAAAGGAGACTTTGTCCAAGATCGCGGCGGAATTCATGCGGATAGAGACCACTGCAAATCCGCAGATGAAGGGCATCCTGCGCTGGATCTACAGGAACGCCTTCGATCCGCTCTTCTCCTCCTTCGCGGCGCTGCTTCTGGTATCGATG